>NZ_JAWRVL010000028.1:0-47639 GCF_036663595.1 Halalkalibacter lacteus | reverse complement strand
TATTGGATTTTAGAAAGAAAGATAAAGGCATAAGAGAAACCCCACTTGAAAAAGTGGGGTTTCTCAACAATCTGAGCCAGTCATTTAGACTGGCTTTTTCTTTATTTTTAACGCAAAAGGAGAAGAACAATCTGCTCTTCTCCTTTTTTGATACATTGAAAGTGTAATAATGAATATTTTATTTATTAATTTTCATAAATTTTCGTTTTCCAACTTGAAGAATAAGCCCATCTTCAATTTCAACTCGCAACTGAACATCTTCCACTTTTTCTTCATTGATCTTTACCCCACCATTTTGAATCATTCTTCGCGCTTCACCTTTTGAGCTCATCATCTTTAGTTCAACAAGTAAATCAACAATCCAGATCGGTGCTTCACTTTCCCACTTTGTTTCAGGAATGTCTGAAGGAAGAGCACGTTTTTGGAAAACCGTTTGAAAGTAATTCTTAGCCTCATCGGCAGCTTCTTTGCTATGATACATCTCAACAAACCGTGCCCCTAAGTTCATTTTCGCATCTCGCGGATGGACACTTCCATCTTTTAGTGCCACTTCAAGCTTCTCAATTTCCTCAATTGGCAGGTCAGTTGCTAGCTTGTAGTATTTAATCATCAATTCGTCTGGAATAGACATTGACTTTCCGAAGATTTCATTAGGATCTTCATCAATTCCAATATAATTATTTAATGACTTAGACATCTTCCTCTCACCATCAAGCCCTTCGATGAGTGGTAATGTCATCGCAACTTGCTTCTCTTTCCCATAAGCATCTTGCAGAGTTCTTCCCATCAAAAGATTAAATTTCTGATCCGTTCCACCGACTTCAATATCCGTATCAAGTGCAACTGAATCATACCCTTGCATTAACGGGTAGAAAAACTCATGTACAGAAATCGGTTGACCTGACTTATAACGTTTTTCAAAGTCATCTCGTTCCAACATTCTTGCCACAGTCATGTTTGCAGCAAGCTTCACGACATCTTCAAATTGAAGTGGCTTTAGCCACTCAGAGTTATAGTAGATTGTCACTTTATCCATATCAAGCACTTTTCCATATTGCTCAACATAGGTTTCAGCGTTTTTCTTCACTTCTTCATCTGTCAATTGCTTACGTGTTTCTGACTTTCCAGTTGGATCTCCTATTCGACCGGTGAAATCACCTATTAACATTTGAATTTCATGGCCGAGTTCTTGAAACTGGCGCAACTTGTGAAGGGGAACCGTATGTCCTATATGTACATCTGGTGCAGATGGATCCATTCCAAGTTTTATTTTAAGTGGCTTGCCCGTCACAACTGATTTTTCAATTTTCTTTCTAAAGTCAGCCTCTGGAACAATTTCTACAACTCCGCGTTGCAAATAATCTAGTTGTCTTTCCACTTCAGCTTGCTGGGCTTCTGTTAACTTCAACTCTTTTTCCATCATCCATACCTCATTTTCTGTTTATATTCGCGTCAGATCAAAAAGGGAAAAACCATCTTTTTTTATAAATAAACCCCTGCAACGGCTTCTCTCTTTGCGCGTAAGTTCAGAGAAATCCACTCAGCTAACGCTCATTGCAAAAAAAGACCTCTCCCCTAAAAAAAGGGACGAGGTCTCGCGATACCACCCTTGTTGAAGAAAAGAATGCAGATTCTTTTCCCCCACTTCATTCATTTAACGGGATAAACCGTTCTTTGCTTATCACAAAGAAAGCTCCTGACTGTAATTCATCCTCTACCTTTGTGCTAATTCACACCAACCATTAGCTCTCTTATACAGGGAAGCAAGGACTACTTCGATCATTCTTCACTTTTACCTATTCACTTTTCGTTCTAAAATGTTTTTACCATATGTTTCTTACATTGTCAATTGCCTTTAAACCATATCACCAATCGACACCATGTGATATAATATTTACTGATATATGGGAGGTTTGCTATGGATAATAACGAATCAACATTTATAGAGAGACTCAAAAAGTTTCCAAGAAAGTTACATGAATTAAAAGTATTCCGCAGAATCGGCATAACATACCAAGTATTTTGGAATCTTTTCCTTATTTGTTTTATTGTTGGATGTATGTCGATCTTTTTCGTCGGTGGGACGGCTGCAGGCTATTTTGCTGCTTTAGTAAAAGATGAACCACTTCGAACAGCTGATGAAATGCGTACTGAAATTTATGACTATGAAGAGACGAGTCAAGTCTTTTTTGCTGACGATGTCTATTTAGGTGAGTTACCTACTGACATTGAAAGGCATCAAGTTGCTTTAGGCGACATCTCTAAGCATTTAAGAAACGCAATCATCGCTACTGAAGATGAATATTTTTATGAACACGAGGGGGTTGTACCTAAAGCTATTATGCGTGCAACGTTTCAGGAATTTGCGAATTCTACTCTTCAAACAGGAGGAAGTACATTAACCCAACAATTAATTAAAAATCAAATTCTTACAAACGAAGTATCGTTTGACCGTAAAGCAACAGAAATCCTTCTTGCGATGCGCTTAGAACAGTTTCTTGATAAAGATGAAATATTAGAAGCTTACTTGAATATTGTCCCATTCGGACGAAATGCATCTGGTCGCCAAGTCGCTGGTGTTCAAGCTGCTGCTAAGGGTATTTTCGGTGTTGATGTTAGTGAGCTCTCAATAGCCCAAGCAGCCTATATTGCTGGTTTGCCGCAAAGTCCATTTGGTTATACACCTTTCTTACCCGGTGGCGAAGTAAAAGAAAACCTTGATCCTAGTTTAAATCGTATGCGAACCGTTCTTTCTAGGATGCTTGATGCAAACTTTATAACTCAAGAAGAATTTGAAGAAGCACTTGCTTACGACATTCGTGAAGATTTCACTGGACGTACAACTACTCCAATTGAAGACTATCCTTTATTAACGTATGAAATATTGAATCGAGCTAAGAATATTTTAATAGAACAAAAGATTAAAGAAAATAATGCGAATTTTGATGAATTAGATACCGAAGAACAATTAGAAATCACAAACAAATATAAAGAACAGGCTGATGCAGAATTACGAGGCAGTGGGTATCGTATTCACACTACTATCGATAAAGATATTTATATCTCAATGCAAGAAGCAGTGAGTAACGATAATTTATTTGGGCCTAATAAAAGAAACAAAAATGGGGAAGAAGAACAAGAAGAAGTCGGTGCCGTGCTGATCGAGAACCATACAGGGGCAATAAAAGGCTTTGTAGGTGGACGAGTCGAAGGCGGTGAGCGTCACTTCAATCACGCAACACAAGCAGACAGGCATACTGGTTCAACGATGAAACCATTGTTAGATTATGCACCCGCAATGGAGATCGGTGCAGTCCAACCTGGATTGGTCATCCCTGATACTCCAGCTTATTACCGTAACGGAAGGGAAATATCCAATTGGGATAATAGGCATTTAGGTTTATTATCAGCAAGAGAATCTCTTGCCAAGTCTCGTAATGTTCCGGCTGTACGTGCCTTTAAGCGAGTTCCTCATGAACAAGCACGTAACACATTACTGAATCTAGGGTTTCGACTAAATCCAGAACACCCTTTTGAGTCAACGGCATTAGGTACTCTAGATGCTACAGTTGAAGAAAATACAAATGCATATGCGACATTTGCGAATGCCGGGAAGTACGTTCAGTCATACATGATTGAGAGTATTGAAACAGCAGATGGCGAAATCATATATGAACATGAACCTGTAGAACGTGACGTATTTACGCCTCAGACTGCTTATTTAACACTCGATATGTTACGTGATGTGCTTAAGCCTGGAGGAACAGCTAGCACTTTACGTAGTCGCTTGTCATTCTCTGCTGATTGGGCTGGGAAGACAGGAACATCTAATAACGTTAAAGACTCTTGGTTTGTTGGTACCAATCCAAATGTTACGTTAGGTGTTTGGATTGGTTATAGTACTCAGAATATAACGGGAACTGGTTACGGTCCACGAACTCAACAAATTTGGGCCAATATTGCTAATTCTGCTTATTCTAAACAACCAGAACTCATGAAACCTAGCAATAACTTTACTAGACCAGATGGTATTGTATCGCGTTCCATTTGTAGCTTGACAGGCTTACTCCCATCACCAATTTGTGAACAAGCTGGCCTTGTTACTACGGATTTATTTAATGCGAAATTCGTCCCATCAAAAACAGACGATAGTTTAGAAAGTGCTCGCTATGTGACAATTGATGGTAAGAATTACTTAGCACTCGATTCAACGCCTTCAGAGTTTACCGAGAAAGGGGTAACAGTCTCAGCAGATTTTTGGGATATTGATAACATTTCTAAATACTTACCAGACTCTATGAAAAACTTAATTTCAGGAGATCAAGCACCTAATAATGGAAAAGATCCCGAAGAAGTAAAAGGAGTAACATTAAATGGTAAGTCATTATCTTGGTCTAAGCATTCAGATAATGACATTGTTGGTTATCGAATTTATAGAGCACATAACGAAACTACAGACTACCAACTATATAACCATGTAGTTGGTAATGAGAAAAACTCATTTAATGTTAACGAGGATTCATACTCGTATTTTGTTACTGCTATTGATTCAGCCGGACGTGAATCTTCTGCTTCCTCATTAGTAACAGGTTCAAACTATCAATCGGAACCTAAACAAGAACCTGAAGAACCTAATAAAGAGCAAGAACAACAAAAAGAGCAAGAAGAAGTGCGAGAAGAAGAGCAAGAAGAAGAGCAAGAAGAAGAGCAAGAAGAAGTGGAAGAAGAGCAAGAAACTTCTGACAACGATTCATAGGTAAATAGGAATTTAAAAAGGCAAGGCGACACTGTCGTCTTGCCTTTTTTCAAAGGAAATAAAATGTCACATAAAAGGTCAAATACCGACCTCATAAAAAGAAATGGTATTGTTCGCTACCTGCTTACAATGAGGAAATCCCTCATCGCACAACCAAAGTATGAACATATAACACACCAATTGTAGCGGTAACACATTGTCTTAAATTGAATCAAAAGGCCATAATTCAACCTTTGAATTCATTCTCTTAATCTTCCATCGTAGACAGATCACCTGTTGGCAGATCTAATTCCCACGCCTTTAATACCCGTCTCATAATCTTCCCACTACGAGTTTTCGGTAACTTTTCCCTAAACTCAATCTCACGTGGTGCTGCATGAGCTGCAAGACCTTTTTTAACAAAATTACGAATGTCTTCTTTTAACTCATCCGTTACTTCATACCCATCACGCAGGGCTACAAATGCTTTAATAATTTCGCCTCTTACAGGATCAGGCTTTCCTATTACTCCAGCTTCTGCAACAGCTGGATGTTCGACAAGCTTACTTTCTACTTCAAATGGACCTACACGTTCACCTGAAGTCATAATGACGTCATCAATACGGCCTTGGAACCAGAAGTAGCCATCTTCATCCATATAAGCGGAATCACCTGAAACGTACCAACCATCGATTTCGAAATAACTGTTATATTTCTCTTCATTTTTCCAGACCGCACGCATCATCGAAGGCCATCCTTTTTCAATAGCAAGATTGCCCATTCGATTAGGAGGAAGCTCATTGCCTTTATCATCAATGATCGCTGCTTTTATGCCTGGGATCGGTTTCCCCATTGAACCAGGTCGAACCTCCATTGCTGGATAATTACAAATAACTTGTGCGCCCGTTTCTGTCATCCACCACGTATCATGAATTCGAAGGTCAAATACCTTCTTACCCCATCGAACAACTTCAGGGTTAAGGGGTTCGCCAACACTTAGCATATGACGGAGATTGGAAAGGTCATACTTTTTAACGACCTCATCACCTGCACTCATTAGCATTCTAAAAGCTGTTGGTGCACTATACCAAACCGATACTTTATAGCGCTCTAACGTTTCATACCAATCTTGCGGACTAAAACGCCCACCTCGAATGACATTTGATACCCCAACTAACCAAGGACCAAAAATACCATATGACGTTCCCGTTACCCAGCCTGGGTCTGCTGTGCACCAATAGACATCATCATCCTTTAAATCTAACACCCATTTGGCAGTTTGATAATGTTGAAGCATGGCATTATGGGCATGCAAAACTCCTTTCGGTTTCCCTGTCGAACCAGATGTATAGTGAAGAATTAAGCCATCCTCACGATCAACCCACTCAATTTCAAGCTCATTGCTTGCAGCATTTAAACGAGATAGTAAATTTAAATATGATCCATGTTCTTCATATGTCTCATCGACAATGAATACTGTTTCTAGGTTCGGTAGGTCATCAACTGGTACACGCTCTAGAAGAGCTGGTGTTGTGATTAGCACTTTTGCTTCGCTATCTTCTAGACGATCACGTACAGCTCCTTCCATAAATGCTTCAAATAATGGACCAACAATAGCTCCAATTTTAATGGCACCAAGGACAGAAAAATACAGCTCTGGAGAACGTGGCATAAAGATAAATACTCGGTCTCCTTTTTCTACACCCGCATCTCGAAGAACGTTTCCAGCTTTATTAGAATAGTTTTTCATATCGCTAAATGTATATTGTTCTTCGCGTTTTGCATCACTATAGTAAAGAGCGACTTTATCCGCTTTCTCTCCTTCAGCATGACGGTCAATTGCTTCATAGGCAAGGTTAACTTCCCCTGTTTCACTCCATGAAAATTGTTCCTCCGTTGTCTTCCAATCAAAAGACTGAACAGTCTCTTCATAGCTCACTAAATTATGATTTCCCTTTATAGATGGAAGCGCTTGCATGTTCATATTACATCTTCCTCTCTTTTATGTATTTACACTTTATAGTATAATACATACAGAATATTATATCAATTTCAAATTTTGTATAAAAGGTAATTTTTTGAAAAATAATTAAAAAATTGAACTTAGTATCATTTTTGACAAATCGATGACGATTAGCCTACATAGGCCTTTTATCATGTATAATAAAACGGAAATCAGCTGTATAAAGGTGGTTACATAATTATGATTCATCAAAAGACATATTTTTCTATAGAAGTTCCTTTTAAAGGACGAACGGTAATCTTAGAGGGACCTATTTCTTCAGAATCGTTGCATTCGTATGACTTTCATACAGGCCTTGTTGCTTTTCGTCCCCCAAAACAACAAAAGGAAGCGTTACTGGGGATTGCTGATTTACCTGAAGGTAGAATCAATGTCGTGCGTGACGGAAATATGATTGTCGGTTACGTCACGTTTCTTTATCCTGATCCAATGGAACGTTGGTCGGAAGGAAAAATGGATGACCTTATTGAACTAGGAGCCATTGAAATTGCAATTGAATACCGTGGTGCACAAATTGGAAAAAACCTGCTTACGTTTTCTATGAAAGATGATGCTATGGAAAATTATATTATCATTACTACAGAATATTACTGGCATTGGGATTTAAAAGGAAGTGGATTAGACGTTTGGGGCTACAGAAAAATAATGGAGAAGATGATGAATGCTGGGGGATTAGAATGGTTTGCTACTGATGATCCCGAAATTTGTTCCCATCCCGCCAATTGTTTAATGGCTCGAATTGGAAAAAGAGTTAACACTGAGTCGATCCAGCAATTTGATCAACTTCGCTTTCAAAATAGATTCATGTACTAAAGGTGGTGTTTACAATAATTATTGAACAAATTATGAAACGTAGTGTCATTACTGTATTAGAATCGTCTACCATTAAAGAAGCTATGCAACTTTTAGAACTTCATCAAATTCGGCATATTCCTATTGTGAATGAGCAAAAGCAATTAGTAGGTATTGTATCTGATAGTGATATTAGAGACGCTAGTCCCTCTATTTTTCATTTCACAGACCATCTGGATGATTTTTCGAAACCGATTTCTTCGATTATGAAGAAACATGTGATTACAGCACACCCGCTTGATTTTGTTGAAGAAGTGTCTACCCTTTTTTATGAACACCATATCGGTTGTTTACCCATTTTGGAAGGTGATCATTTAGTAGGCATCGTTACAGAAACGGACATGCTTCACACTTTAGTTGAATTGATGGGAGCCCACCAACCTAGTTCGCATATTGAAGTAAAAGTCGAAAATATCACTGGTAAACTATCTGACATTGCTGCTATTTTCAAAGATTTAAAAGTAAATATAACAAGTGTACTTGTATACCCTCACTTAGACCCTGCTTTTAAAGTACTTGTGTTCAGAGTTCAGACAATCGACCCTCGTAAAGTTGTAAAGGTAATTGAAGAAAAAGGATATGATGTGATCTGGCCAAGTGAGCCGGGGATGTTATGATGAAAAAAGATGCGGTATTTATCTTTTCCAATGAACAATTGTCCTACCGTTTTAACGAAAAACACCCTTTTAATCATTTGCGGTTACAACTTACGTACGACTTATTAAAAAGTGGTAATGTACTTAGCGACGAGCTCATTCTTCCTCCTCGGATAGCTACAGATGAGGAGATTTCTTTAATTCATGACCAAGCATATATTGAGGCTGTTCAATTAGCAGGACATGGAAAGTTAAGTGAAGGAATTGCCGCTAATTACGGTTTAGGAACGGACGATACTCCGATTTTCAAACAGATGCATGAAGCATCGGCTTTGTTAGTAGGTGGTACATTAACCGCTGTCGATGAAGTTATGGAAGGGCGTGCCAATCATGCTCTCCACCTTGGTGGTGGTCTTCATCACGGTTTTAGGGGAAAAGCTTCAGGATTTTGTATTTATAACGACAGTTCTATTGCAATTGAATACATGAAGAGAAAATATGGCGTTCGCGTTTTATATGTGGATACAGACGCCCATCACGGCGATGGAGTACAATGGGCTTTCTATGACGACCCAGATGTCTGTACATTAAGTATTCACGAAACAGGGCGCTATCTCTTTCCAGGAACTGGCCAAGTACATGAAAAAGGAGCTGGAAAAGGATACGGTTTTTCAATCAATGTACCTGTTGATGCGTTCACAGAAGATGATTCATTTTTAGAAGTGTATGAAACTTCTTTTCGCGAGGTTATTGAGTTTTTCAAACCAGATGTCATTCTTACGCAGAACGGTGCTGATGCTCATCATTTCGACCCGCTAACCCATCTTTGTTCAACCTTTAAGACTTTTAAAAGGATTCCTAAATTAGCTCATAAACTTGCTCACCAATATTGTAATGGTCGATGGATTGCTGTTGGTGGGGGAGGTTATGATATTTGGCGTGTTGTCCCTCGCGCTTGGTCATCTATATGGCTGACAATGACGAACCAAACGGCTCTCATAGACCAGCCTATTCCAAGTGATTGGCTGACAAAATGGAAAGAGCACGCAGAAAGCGAATTACCAACATTGTGGGATGATGGCAAGATCGTACCGCAAATTCCGAGAAAGCCAGAGATTACGGAAAAGAATAAGAAGACATTAGAAAAAGCACTTTTTCACATTCGGAACGAAAAGAAAAAGTAACAATAACAAAGTTAAATTTAAGGGTCTGTACGTCTATACGTCTATACGTCTATATGGTAACAACAATGAGGTTACCATATAATAAACTACGAATCGGGTCAGACCCTTTTAGTCAAACCGCCTTTAATACACATCAACTTGTTTCATTCTTTTTAGTTTATGTACTTTAGCATGGAAGAAACAAGTAAATGCGATTGTTCACTAGCTAACACAGTAAATTCAGCGAAACTCATTGACGCCTCACCATTTGCCTTATCTGACATAGATCGAATAATGACGAAAGGAATGTCATTTAGTGTAGCAACTTGAGCAACAGCAGCCCCTTCCATTTCCACACAAGCTGCATCAAAGTCTTTCCGAAGTGTTTGAACGTAGTCATGGTTCGATATGAATTGATCGCCACTAACAATTTTCCCCTGCACGATATGACGATCTGTTTTTTCCTTTGCAACCGTTGTTGCGATTTCGATAAGATCCTTATCTGCTTTAAAATCAGAAGATCCTTCAAAATAAGGAATCTGTCCTTTCTTAAATCCGAGTGCCGTTACATCAATATCGTGTTGCATTGCACTTGTTGAAACAACAAGATCACCAACATCTAAAGATTCATCAATCGCACCTGCGACGCCTGTAAATAGGATATGAGTAGTCGCAAACTTGTCGATTAAAATTTGAGTAGTAAGTGCCGCATTCACCTTCCCTACCCCACATTTACAAAGGATCATGTCCTTTTCATGCATGGTTCCTTCATAAAATGTAACTGTTGCGTATATATGTGTCTTTAACACGGTCATTTCCGTTTTCATACGTTCAATTTCTTCATTCATTGCTCCAATAATTCCAAACTTCATGCTGTAACCTCCTACCTTTTAAAAAAAAGTGAATTACGTTAGAATCTGTCACTAGTAAACATTTTCAATAGTCCTCTAGCAAAAGCGTATAGCTTGTGTCTTGGCCTATTTATTTACTAGAGACAGAAACGTTTAAGTCACTTTAAAACGTTTCTCCCTCTTCATGAGTAGGGTCAGAAATAACTATGACTACTCTTCGATTGATTTGTAAATTTTCTGTTGATGTATTAGGAACAACGCTTTCTTGTAAGAAAAGAACAACTCCACGATCATCACTTGTAGCAGCTATCAATTCTGTTAGCTCATTATCTTCTAGGAACTCCGTAACCTCTATAAGTAACTCGTCCATGTCTACATCTGAGCCACTTTTTTGCAAATTCACTGTCAGTAAAAGGATTAGACCAAATTAGCTAATACAGTTCCATACAAGGTCGTTAAAAGTGCAACTGCCATATTAGGCCCAAGTGTTGTAGGATCATTCAAATTTAGCTTCCCTCTATTATTTCGTTGATTGTCTAAATTCTATACGGTGCGGGAGCACAACGATATGGTCACTTACTTCTTCCTTGTTCATAAGTTTTGTTAGTAAGCGCATTGACACTGCACCAATATCATACATTGGTTGGACAACAGTCGACAATGTAGGCCGCACCATTGTCGCAAGACGTGTATTATCAAACCCTAATACTTCAAAATCATTCGGAATTGAATACCCACGATCTTGTGCTCCATGAATAACCCCAAGAGCCATTTCATCCGTTGATGCAAAAATTGCTGTAGGCTTTTCTTCTAATTCTAGAAATGATTGCATTGCATCAATCCCTGAGTCGTAAGTATAATCGCCAATAACAACTAGTTCCTCATTAAACGTAAGACCAGCTCCTTCTAGTGCTTCCCTATAACCTAAGAACTTTAGATAGCCATTAACCGGATCATCCAATGTCCCTGAAAGCATCCCAATACGAGTATGACCTCTCTCGATTATTGTTGTAATAGCGTCATGAACTGCTTGTCTATAGTCAATATTCACCGAAGGAACTTCACTATTTGCATCAAGTGTAGCGGCTAATACAACCGGTACCGGCGAACGTTTAAATTGTTCTACATGTTCCTCAGTAATATGCCCTCCCATAAAGACAATACCATCCACTTGCTTTTCAAGAAGTGTATTAATAAGATGAATTTCTTTGTCTTTATTCTGATCAGAGTTACAAAGGATAATATTGTACTTATACATTGTTGCAATGTCTTCAATCCCACGAGCTAATTCTGCAAAGAAAATGCTCGAGATATCAGGAATAATGACGCCTACTGTCGTTGTTTTTTTACTAGCTAGTCCTCTGGCAACCGCATTCGGACGGTATCCTAACCTTTCAATGGCTTCAAGTACTTTCTTTCTTGTTGCTGGCTTAACATTAGGGTTACCATTAACGACACGTGAAACGGTCGCCATTGATACTCCTGCTTCTCTTGCTACATCATAAATTGTTGTATTCACTAGGATCCTCCTCTATTATTGAAAATGATTCTAATCGTTTTCATATTGTATTGTTATCATACGATACTATGAAGAGGTCCGCAATGTTCTACACTACTTATATCGACAACCTTTTTAATTTTTTCATAGTAATTTCATTTTATTTTATTGGTTAATTATGGAGAAGAGTGAATCACGCTAAACTTTGCACGTAAATCACATACCAAAAATCAAAGGGTCAGACCCTAGTTACACCTGGGTCTGACCCTTTTTAAACAAGATCTTAATTGGAATTAGCCTTTATATAAGCCTGAAGCTAGAAGATCATCGATAAACTTGTTGAATTGTGGAATATCCATTTGCTGAGCTGAATCAGATAAAGCCACTGCTGGATCTGGATGTACTTCAGCCATAACCGCATCAGCACCAATTGCTAGAGCTGCTTTTGCAGTAGGAAGCAGTAAATCACGACGTCCTGTTGAATGAGTTACATCAACTAAAACTGGTAAGTGAGTTTCTTGTTTTAAAATCGGAACAGCAGAAATATCTAATGTGTTTCTCGTAGCTGTTTCGTATGTGCGAATTCCACGTTCACACAACATAAGGTTGTTGTTTCCTTTTGATACAACATACTCAGCTGCATGAATAAATTCCGCAATGGTTGCTGATAAACCACGTTTTAATAAAACTGGTTTATCAACTGCACCTGCAGCTTTTAGAAGTTCAAAGTTTTGCATGTTACGTGCTCCAATTTGAATTACATCTAAATATTCAACTGCAAGATCAATATCAGAAGGATTAACGATTTCACTAATAACAACCATATCTAGTTCATCAGCAACCTTCTTTAAAATTTGCAAACCTTCAACACCTAAACCTTGGAAATCATAAGGAGATGTACGCGGTTTAAACGCTCCCCCACGTAATAATCTAATACCACGTTCTTTTAGTGCTTTTGCAACTGTAAATACTTGCTCATAGCTCTCAACCGCGCACGGTCCCATTACAAGACGTTGAGTACCATCACCCATCATGACACCTTTAAGATCAACAACTGTATTGTCTGGATGCTTTTTACGTGAAACAAGTAATGCTTTGCTATTGTCTTCTTCTTGAAGCTCAAGGCTAGCTTTAAAGATTTGTTTAAATAAATGTTGCAATGTTGATGTTTCGAATGGCCCTTTGTTATTGTTCGAAATAAGATCAAGCATACTACGTTCTCTCACTGGATCGAATCTATTTACCCCTTGCGTACTTTTCACTTTCCCAATTTCTTGAACAAGACGAGCACGCTCATTGATTACTTCAAGAAGCTTAAGGTTCACCTCGTCTAATTCTGATCTCAACACATCTAATTTATCGTTACTCACTATTCTCCACTCCCTTTTTTCTTTGCTTCTTTGTAGTTATGTTTCATTATAAATGAAACTTCAGAGAATGTCACCACTTTTCTCTTTATCGCTTTTAAGCTTTTAAGCTTTTAAGTGCTAAAGTATACTTCTGCAATTTTCTTACTAATTACGAAGGTATCTAGTAAACTAAAAGCAAAGAGTCTGTCCCGCAGTACATAAGGGGACAGACTCTTTAGACAGGTTAGGAGGAAAAGACTTAACTCTTAATGACTTTTCGCTTTTTCCTCTTCGACCTTCGCTTGAATATCGTCTACTTCTTGCTTAACCGTTTCAGCAATTTCTTCTCCAGAGTTTCGAACCTCTCCAGCTAAATCTTCTACGATCTCTTCTGCTGATTCTTGAGTATCTTGTGCTTCGGTTTTTAAATTTGAAGTTGCCTCTTTAACTTTATCAACAACTTGTGCCGATTGATCTGAAACGACCTTCGCAATCGATGATGATTTTTCTTTTGCGTAAGTTGCCCATTCATTTCCTTTATCATAAGCCGTTGTCGTAAATTGATTTGTTTTATCACGAGCTACTTGTGCTTGTTCATTAAGATCGCTACGAAGTTCCTTACCTGACTTTGGAGCTAAAAACAATGCCGCAGAAGCCCCAACAATTCCCCCAATTAATGATCCAATTAAAAAATCCTTTGTGTTCATACTATTCTTATCACTCATAATCTTTCTCCTCCTTCATTTCGTTTGAACTTTTTTCTTTTTTCTGTTTGAATTTTGAATATAAATCAATTGCAACATTGCCCCATTGTACGGCCTTTGCAATTTGATCTGACTGTTTGACAACTTGAGTTGAGACCGTATTGGACATATGTCTTAACGACTTATTTACTTGCCCAATAGAATCACCTAATTCCTTTACTGATGAAAAAACGGTGTTTAATGATTCCGATTTTTCTTGAATATCATCGGCTAATCGATTCGTACGATGTAGGAGTTCTTCTGTCTCTTTTGTGATTCCATTTACTTGTTTCTCAAGTCCTGCCATTGTATTGGCCACATGCTCTAGTGTACGATTAGCTGACTTTAATGTGCGTACTAAATATATAACTAACACTGCAAAAGCAACTGCAGCAACTAATGCACTTATGTACAATAAACTTTCCATTCCCGGTCTTCACCCCCTTTTTTAATGAACCGATATATAATCGGAATACCCATTATTACGCTATCTTAAACATTGCATATAGACTAATTCGAGAAAACATCTTCATCTCCTGCTTCTTTTCTCACGTACTGTTAAGTTTTACTCTTATCGTATACAATAAGAGTGTGAACGTTGAAGGAGGAACAGCTAATGAGAGATCCGAGAATTCAAACACTTGCAAATAATTTAATTACGTATTCAGTGGAATTAAAACAAGGTGAGAAAGTGTTAATAGAAAATTTCGGACTGCAGCGTGAGCTTGTTACGGCACTTGTCCAAGAAGCGTACAACGCAGGAGGGTATCCTTTTGTATTATTAAAAGACCATCAAGTGGATCGTTCTTTGCTAATGGGCGCTCAAGAAGAGCAACTTTCGATGATGGCTTCGTTTGAAGCTCAAGTCATGAGTGAAATGGATGCATATATCGGTTTACGTGCTGGCGATAATATTTCAGAACTCGCTGATGTGCCAAGTGACAAAATCGCACTACATGGAAAAACAGTTGGAACAAAGGTACACCGTGAAATTCGTGTACCGAAAACAAAATGGGTTGTCTTACGTTATCCGAGCTCATCGATGGCTCAACTCGCTAATACAAGTACTGAAGCATTTGAAGATTTTTACTTTAACGTATGTAATTTAGATTACGGAAAGATGGACCAAGCTATGGATTCCCTTGTCGCGTTATTAGATAGGACGGACAAAATCCAGTTAAAAGGACCTGGAACTGATTTAACCTTCTCTATTAAGGATATCCCTTCAATTAAATGTGCAGGGAAACGTAACATCCCAGATGGTGAAGTGTATACGGCTCCCGTTCGTGAATCGATCAATGGAACGATTACATATAACACCCCGTCTCCATATCAAGGCTTCACATTCGAAAATATTTCTTTTACTTTTGAAAATGGAAAAATTGTCAAAGCAACTGCAAACGATAACGAGCGAATTAACAAAATCCTAGATACAGATGAGGGTGCTAGATATATTGGTGAATTTGCCATTGGTGTTAATCCGTATATTCAACACCCGATGAAGGACATCCTCTTTGACGAAAAAATTGATGGAAGCTTTCACTTTACACCAGGACAATGTTACGAGGAAGCATCAAATGGAAACCACTCAAGCATTCACTGGGATATTGTTATGATTCAACGTCCTGAATATGGTGGAGGCGAGATTTATTTCGATGATGTATTAATTCGAAAAGATGGTCACTTTTCACATCCAGAATTAGATGCATTAAATCCTGAGAATTTAAAATAGCTGTTAGTAAACTACTATAGGATGAAAGTTGACCAATAAAGAACCTACTCATAACGGAGATCTATCTGTCTTAGTCAACCTGCTCACACTGTCCACGTTTGCAAAATGAAAAAAGACAACCAAATTCAATCCGAAATGGTTGTCTTTTACTATTCTGGCTTTGTTAAAGTGTTTGTTCATATGCCTGTTGAAACTTTTGAATATCTCCAGCTCCCATAAACAAGAGAACACTATCTTCATGACTTTTTAATACATCAATTGCTTCCTCAGTGATCACTTTGGCATTTGGAATCAAATCTTGAAGATCAGCAATCGTTAAAGAACCTGCGTTCTCCCTAGCCGATCCAAAAATATCACATAAATAAACAAAATCAGTTTTCTTTAAAGAGTCAGCAAATTCCTTTAAAAACGTTCTTGTTCTAGTAAAGGTATGTGGTTGAAAAATCGCTACAACAGTTAGGTTCGGATATTTTTGTTTTGTTGCTTCAATTGTCGCGGCAATCTCCGTTGGGTGATGGGCATAGTCATCAATTAGCACTTGCTTTCCAATCGTTTTTTCCGTAAAGCGTCGCTTTACCCCTTTAAACGTTTTTAAGTGGGCACCAACTACTTCAGCAGACACGTTTTCATAATGACAAAGCGCAATAACAGCAAGAGCATTTAAGACATTGTGTCTTCCATATCCAGGAATTGTAAATGATCCATATAAACTATTCCGAACATACACATCAAAGCGAGTACCCTCGTTAGTTGTCTCAACATTACGCGCTTGAAAGTCATTATCTTCAGCAAAACCATAATAAACAACTGGGACATTAGCATGAATTTCTTGCAAATGCTCATCATCACCACAAGCAACAATAGCCTTCTTCACTTGCATAGCCATTTCTTGAAAGGCAGAGAAAACATCTTGAACATCTTTGAAGTAATCGGGATGGTCAAAATCAACATTTGTCATAATACAATAATCCGGCTTATAATTTAAAAAATGACGTCGGTATTCACAAGCTTCAAACACAAAATAAGTCGAATCCTCTTCTCCTTTTCCAGTACCGTCTCCAATTAAGTATGATGTCGGAAAAGCAGAACCTAACACATGAGATAATAAACCTGTTGTTGACGTTTTTCCGTGCGAACCTGTTACAGCTACACTCGTAAATTTTTGAATAAACTCTCCTAAAAACGTCGGGTATTTTTTTACTTCGAGTCCTAATTCATGTGCTCGTTGCACTTCTTCATGATCATCTCCATAAGCGGCTGATACGATTACTTGCTGATCACTTTTAATATTGTTTCGTTCAAATGGTAAAAGAGTAATTCCTTTTTGTTCGAGCGGACGCTGTGTAAAAAATTGTTTTTCAACATCAGAGCCTTGAACTTGATTATTCATATCATGTAATACTTGAGCCAGAGCACTCATTCCTGACCCTTTAATTCCGATAAAATGGAAATTTGTCATAGTTGGACCTCCAAAATTCACATGGTTTTCTTTCGTCCAATGAGTCAATATCATTACGTATTTTAAAAAGAGAATCTATACGAACAAATCTTATATGCCTGAATAACCACTATATTTCATAGTCGTACATCGAGCATAACTAATCACGTTTCTAGTCCCTTTAAATACAACCTTCCTCAATAGAGGCATTGACCCATTATATCAGAAAACGTCGCTTTCACCAATTACAATCCGTTCTTCTGTATTCACCCAATAGTATATGACATAACATGGAGAAAAGACCCACTGAAGCCAGTAGTTCTTCATGTTAATCTACTATTTGCAATCTAGGGTTATCGCGGAAGCGCCGCCCTGCTTTCGCTTCATGCTTACCATTTAAAAGGACGTTATCACCGGTAAAACCGATGTTAAGTTTCAATAAACTTCCTCCTACCCCGTATATATCTACGGGCACACCTGCTTCTTCATATTCTCTTATACGTGTATCATTGAAACCACCTGTTCCAATGATTTTAACATGATTAAAGCCTTCTTGATCTAATGCTTCTCGCAAGGCAAAGAGTAAGGTTGGATTCGCTCCTCTTGGGTCAAATGATCCCATTATCTCTGGCTTTCGGCAAAAATATTGATCGACCATTGTTCGAGATGTATCAACTCGAACCCCCATTAAGTCAGAGCCAAATTCACGAGCCACTTTCAAAGAGTCAGTAATGACATCATTATTGTAGTCAACTAGCGCCATGAGATCGTCTTCAGGGTACGTTTCTTTATATGCACGCGTTGCAGCTACAACATCGCCTTGAAATAGTTGAATAAGCGCGTGCGGCATCGTGCCCATTCCTTTTTTTCCCCACCACTCGTTCATCGCATGTGTCGCTTGTGCTTTTGACCCACCAATAAATGCCGCATATCCATCACCCGATTGTTGGGTGAAATGATCATCACGGTCACCCATGAAAATAATTGGCTTTTGAACACCAGACCACCTTGCTGCTTTTGCCACATTATACACATTCGTAGCAACAGATGTACGTCTGGCAAAAACACCATCAATTAACCCTTCTAAATAACCAAAGTCCTCATATTTTCCTGTAATGGTTAAAACCGTTTCAAACGGTTTTATTTTATCTCCATCTTCTAACGATCTTATTTCAAGCTTGCTTGCATCTCTAGCAAAGGTACGAATTAATGCTATGACTTCATCCGTACCACACAGAACAGCATGTTCTTTTTGAAAAAATTGCATCGTTACTATATTGTTCGGTTGATATTTCTCAACTATTTCTCTTGTTTTCAAAAAATAAACGGCAGAGAACCATCCCTCTTCAACACGTTCATCAAATTTAAATGTTTCGTTCGTTAAACGTTTAATTTCTCCATTTAATTTCCGTGTAATTTCCTTCATCCATCTAAACTCCTTGTGTCGAACCCTTCAATAGTAGAATAGGCAAAGTTTTTATCTTTTTATCATATAGAACCTTTCACATGAAAACAAGGTATATTGTGAATGATGAAAATTATCCTTCTTTATGATAGAGAATTTCTTCGATCTCGATTTCATCAACAAGAACATGTCGAGGCTTACTCCCCATTGCTTGAGATACGATTCCACGGTCTTCCATCATATCAATTAACCTAGCTGCTCGGTTATAGCCAACTCTAAACTTTCTTTGTAAACTAGAAGCTGAGGCTGACCCTTGCTCAATCACATAATAACAAGCCTCTTCAAAATGTTCATCATCAACTTCTTCATGAGCAACATGTTTAAGTTGTTCGGATTTCAATAGATATTCAGGCTCTCTTTGCTTTTTCACATGAGCAACAACATCTTCAATTTCCTCATCGGATACAAAGGTTCCTTGAACGCGTACCGGTTTTGGCGTTCCATTTTCATGAAATAACATATCACCCTTGCCGAGTAACCTCTCAGCACCACCCATATCTAAGATCGTTCTAGAATCGGTTTGTGACGAAACAGAAAAAGCAATTCTTGTCGGAATATTTGCTTTAATCAAACCTGTAATGACATCTACTGATGGACGCTGAGTAGCTAATAATAAATGGATTCCACAAGCTCTTGCCTTTTGAGCAATGCGACAGATCGAATCCTCTACTTCTTGCGGAGAAACCATCATCAAATCTGCTAACTCATCGATCACGACAAGAATATACGGAAGTTCAGGTTTACCAGGTGACTCTGAGTAAATCTCATTATATCGTCCGACATCACGTACACCTTTTTGACTAAACAACTCATATCGTCTTTCCATTTCAAGAACGACCCATTTTAATGCAGCTGTTGCTTGTTTCGCATCTGTAATTACAGGTGTAACTAGGTGTGCAAGCCCATTATAAGGGGCTAACTCTACCATTTTCGGGTCAATTAACATTAACTTTACAACATCTGGACTCGCTTTAAACAAAAGACTAATTAAAACAGAATTAATACAAACACTTTTACCAGAACCTGTTGCTCCCGCGACCAGTCCATGAGGCATTTTCTGTAAGTCCGTTACGATAGGTTGTCCGGAAATATCCAGGCCAAGCGCTACCGTTAAAGGTGATGTTGAACGAACGAATGTACCATGGCGCAAAATCTCACGTAAAAAGACAGGAGTTGATTCCCGATTAGGCACTTCAATTCCAATCGTGTTTTTTCCAGGTATAGGAGCTTCAATTCTTATATCTTTAGCTGCTAATGCTAGTTTCATATCGTCGGTTAAACCAGTTATTTTCGTCACCTTCACCCCTCGACCTGGCTGAACCTCAAATCGAGTGACAGAAGGACCCTTTGTTACATGAACGACTTTCGCATCGACATGGAAGCTTTGTAGTGTCTCTTCTAAAATAGCGCCTTGTTCATCCAGCCATTCCGTTTCATCCTTTTTCTGTAATGCTGGATAGTTCAACAACTGAATGCTTGGATATAGATAAGATGAACTTACTTGCACTGGTTCTGCTTGAGGTTGTTTCTTTTGAGCCTTGTCTTGAGGAAGCATCATAACATTAAAAGGAATAGCCGGTTTATTAGATTTCTTCTGTTCAAAAGCAGGTTGGCTCTGTCTTTCTTCCTTTTTCTGTTCAATAGATTGAGAGTGTCTTTGTATTTCGCGATCTTCCGTGCACTCTGTTACTTCGACTTTTTTAGCGGCATCCGTGTATTCAGATGCTTCTATTTGTTCTAGTTCTTTACTATGCTCAAATACTATCTCTTCTATTGGTTCTTCCGTACTCTCAAGCACTTTCTTTTCTGCTCGTTCTTCCGTATTCTCAAGCACTTTCTCTTCTGCTTGTTCTTTCGTATTTTCAAGCACTTTCTCTTCTGCTTGTTCTTCCGTACTCTCAAGCACTTTCTCTTCTGCTTGTTCTTCCGTATTTTCAAGCACTTTCTCTTCTGCTTGTCCTTTTTCCAAATGTTGTTCGTTTAAGTCTAAAGTCAAAGCTTCTTCTAGAATAGCAGGTACATTAAATGATTTTAGATCATTAAAGGAGGCTTCTACTTGAACCGAACCAGTCGGTTGGGATTCAACTCTATTTTCTTGATTATGCTCTTTTGAACTTGAAGCATTTTGCTCACCGAAAGGAAGATCAACTTTCCTAGAAGATAGATTAGTGCGAGTGTTATGTTCCTCCGTATGCTCTATTTCCTTTTTCAACAATGGTAATTCACTGCTTTTTGAGCTCTCTTCTCTACTCTTTTCAAAAGGGAGAATAGACAGATTATCACCCAGTTTGCTTTTAGCCGTTTCTCTTTCTCGAAAGCCATAAACAGGAGAAGGAATAGCCGTCAATTTAAAATTCGAGTTGGAAAACTTTGATTTTTGAACAGGCGCATCATGTTTGACGTTCTTTTTGCTGATTTCTTTCGGTGTAGAAACTACTTTTCGTTCCTGGCTTTGAAGCTTTCGCTTTTCTTTCTGTCGCTTAGGTGTGTCTTCAATTAATGGAAATCTAAAATTACTATTTTTTGGGTATTGATAGGCAACTCGAGATTGACTTTCCTGTTTTCTTGTTGGAAATGCTTCGTATGTATGTGGTTTTATGTTTCGATTATGATCTACTTGTTTTTCCTCACTGTACTCTCCAACAAAAAATTGTTGAAGTGTTCTCATCCAGCGATGCAATGTCCCCATTTGTGACCACTCTCTTTCTCTCATTATTTCTTCATAAACGTAATGAGGGAAAAGAGGTTGACTTAAAAACCAGGAGATTGACTCAAAAACTTGGCTCTGAGACAACCTATTCTCTTAAACCACACCTATATTACAATCGATTAAAAAAAAACGATCACTTTTATATAAGAGGGCAGAATCGTTGGTTTTCAGTCAACCTCTCTCTTTATGTTTATTTGAACGTCGCACCAACCTCATAAGAGTCATCGAGTACTAATATTCCTTTTTTTCAGGTGTATTCGGCAACGCAAGTTCCTTCGCAGAACAATCGTTTCATTTGTTTCTTTATCAAATATACGGACAACGCCACCTGTTTTTTCACCACGACGATCAAGCTCTGTGTCCTTTATCTTTAATAGTAACGCATTACCAATTCTTCATTATGGTAAAACACATTCATTGTTACTGTCTCCTTCTATCTTTCTCTCTTCCTCCTTTTTATTGTACCATAATGAAGCTTACTATGACGGGTCTTAAAGAGGTTGTTCAAAAATGGGAAAATCGCCCCTTTTTGAACTATCTAAAGGACCAAATTCTATTTAGGCTTTCTTTGCGCCAAAATAAATGTCGGTTCTAATTCACCATTCTCATATAAAAACGGAAGAGCAGTCACGGGAACACGCCCTTCTCCAAAAAATTGAAGAGCAAGTTGCGCTAAGACATCATAGCCTCTTTCATTTACAATATCAGCAAAAATTAAAACATCTTGGTGTGGAACAGCAACAGCTAATTGTCCAGTTGCTTGCTTTTCCATCTTTTCTAGCAAAGATTGATCTAAAATTCGACTTGCATCAAACCCATCCTTTGCTCGCAAGAAAAAGAATCGATTCCCAGCTACAGTATCTTCCATTAACGGTTGAGGCAATGAGCGTACGTTAAACATCGCTACTTCACGAATTTCATCTTTTGTAAATGCCGTTTCTTCTAGCATCGGTTCTTGAATTAACGTATAAGATTCCCCTAGATCAATGACATAATAAATTCGTGTTTCCGCGGTATGCTCATCATATAATAAGCCATACCCTTCTTTTGTTTCTGTTGGGAAAGACGTAGCACGTATGACAGGAAAGATCTTTTTCTCATTTCCAGCAATAGACGGCTTCATTTTCATTGCTTCCAACCCTACCTCGACATACCTGACAACTTCATCTATAGATCCAAACTCTTTTCGTTCCCATTTTGCAAGAAGTGGTTTAAGTGATAGAGTCACACCTTTTTTTATTTCATCGTCTTCTATACGTAAAGTAGATTCCTTATGATCATAAATAATGGTCCACCCATCTCTTGTTAGTCTTTGTTCAATCTCTTTGCGAAACTGTCTCATTTCCATAAATGATCCTCTCCTTCTATCTCTATTATTTTATCAGAAATAAAATGCCTATCCAAATTAGAGAAACTTCGTCCTCGCCAGATATACTTGAAAGGATAACTTTTTACCGAAGACAAGGCTTGAGGATTCTAACCTCAAGCCTTTTTTCGTTTGTAAATTAAAGTAATGTCTAAAACATTTTTCAGGTTTCTCCACAAAACCTGAACTACTTAATTTAATTTGAGTACCCTTATTTCCGTTTAAAAATGAGCTTCGGCCTTACTTAAGAACGATTCAATTTCCTCTTGTGACTTGCGATTCTTGCTAACCAAGCGCTCAACTTCTTGTCCATTCACATACGCAAGAAAACTTGGAATACCAAAAATTTCAAGCTCTCCACATAAATCAATAAACTGGTCACGATCGACATAATAAAATGAAAAACTAGGAAAATCAGCCTCAACTCTCGGTAAAATTGGTTCAATTACTTTACAATCAGGACACCAGTTAGCTGAGAACATAAAGACTGCAGACTCCTTGCCTGCTATTTCATTAAATTGTTCGATACTTTGAATCTTTTCCATTTTAAACACTCTCCTAAAAAGTTGATTATCATTGCTCAATCTTCATATCACCGAATCGAATTGTTCCTCGTTTCCTCATCCATTCGGCGATAGCCAAACTGATAATTGCAGGACCTGCAAAATACAACAATATAACTGCAATTAATACACTACTTGAAAACCCCATATGTGTAAACGTCATAATGGGTCCCACCAGTCCACTTGTTCCCATTCCAGCTCCTGCTGAATTATTCGTCATCCCAAAGCCAACTGTCGCAATCGGGGCAAGCAAAGCACCTGCAACGGTTGGTGGAATGAGTATGTAAGGGTTCTTTACTACATTTGGGACCTGCAACATCGACGTACCAATTCCTAAGGAAACGAGGCCGGACCAACCATTTTCACGGTAACTGCTAACGGCAAAACCAACCATTTGTGCGGCACAACCAACCGTTGCAGCACCCGCAGCAATCCCTTCAATTTCAAGCATAATTGCTAGAGCAGCACTTGAAATTGGAGCTGTTAAGGCTAGTCCCATTAATGTGGCAACGATAATCCCCATTATAATCGGTTGTTGCTCCGTCCCCCACATAATAAGAGCACCGAATTGTTGCATACCCGCTTGGATCCATGGAGCAATTAAAGAGGCCGACAGAAACCCTGTCAAGATCGTTACAAGAGGTGTAAGAATAATATCAAGTTTTGTTTCTCCGGATATCAGCTTAGCAATCTCAGATGAAATGACAGCAGCAACAAAGGCCCCTGCTGGTCCACCAAGACTTGCTCCCGCGGCCCCACTTATAATAGCAGAAAAAACAACAAGTTTAGGCGCCTTTAAGCCATAAGCTACAGCA
The DNA here is from genome assembly GCF_036663595.1 of Halalkalibacter lacteus. Classification (NCBI taxonomy): domain Bacteria; kingdom Bacillati; phylum Bacillota; class Bacilli; order Caryophanales; family Bacillaceae; genus Halalkalibacter; species Halalkalibacter lacteus. The sequence continues at coordinate 23,740 of NZ_JAWRVL010000028.1, read as the reverse complement.
ACTCCGATTGCCGGTCCCATCAAACTCATAGCCAAGCCGCCTACTTCTCGTAACCAAGCTCCTACCCCATCTACTCCTAAGTGAACAATTTGTTCTCCTACGGTTCTTATAATTAAGCCAATAATGAGTGACGCAAATAACCCTAACGCCATGTGACTTAATGCCGTAATAAAATAAGTACGCCACGAAAGATCAATACCCTTTTTTTTCAAAAAATCTTTCACCTATAACACTTCCCTACGTTCTAGTTAGGACGATAAGAATGAACAATTTCTGTCATAGCCTCTATATTGTCCTCTAGTTCTTTATAAGTTGTAAGAGTCGACAGTTTCGCCCCCCCAATAGTCGTGATAACAAATAACTGACTGTCTTCCTCCTTTGATACGATTAAATATGCTAGCTGCTCGTCGGTTTCAATTAATTCATAAAGTATCGCCCGATCAGCAAACTCCATATCACGTTGCAAATGAATGTTACTCGTAGGAAGTTCCAACGGTTGATGAAACAAAAGAAATAATTGCTCTTGATTTTGAATTCGAAGATTGTATTCTTGTTCTTCTATTACTTCAAAACCACGAGGTAAATAAAGCTCTAGCGTAGTTAAATCTGTATTCGTATCTTTCTTCTCCTTTTCAACACCTGTTTTAAAAGCTTGATATCCTAGTTCTAAAGCCTCTTCTTCTGTTACAGAACAACCGACTACAAGCAATAGAAAACAGAGCGCTGTTCCTACTTGCCATACTTTCGTAATCAAACGTTACACTCCTTTTTCCTTATCATACGCATTTCTACATAATAATACCCTCAAGGATGGCAGCTGACAAGACAACTTTCATTGTTTCCTGTTACAATGGGGCAAAGGAAAGGAGTGACTCTTGATGGAACTAACCGTTTATTTAGCAGGAGAAATACATAACCCTTGGCGTGAGGAATTAAGAAAAAAAGCACTGGAATGGAATCTTCCACTTACTTTTACTGGTCCGATGGAAAACCATGACCGTTCAGATCTAATTGGTGAAGAAATTCTAGGCAAGCAAGCAACTAATGTATTGAGAGATGAAACCGCATCTTCCGTCAATAATTTACGAACACAAATACTGCTCTCCAAATCAGATGTTGTGATTGCTTACTTTGGCGAGCAATACAAGCAATGGAATAGTGCGATGGATGCCGCTACTGCGATTACATTAAATAAGCCTGTCATTCTAATTCGTGGTGAAAAACTACACCATGCATTAAAAGAACTCGCAAACAAAGCACAACTCGTCGTTGAAACTCCTGAACAAGCCTTAAAAGCATTGTCATATATTTTTGAATAATCGGACGTACTTTTGTGATTTTTCGTTACAAATAAAAGAGGATGATTCAAAGGATGTTTCACCCATTGAATCATCCTCTTTTAGGTGGATTAATTCATATTTTCTGCTAGCTTAAAGAATCCAATTGCCATGCTAATACTTACTAAACAAATAGCACCTGCGAAAACAAACACGGCAGAAACAGCAGCACCTGATATTTTCATCATTCCTTCTCATATCATAATTTACTACCACTTTTATTTTAATAAGAAGGCGTCAGCAACATCGCGATGATTGTGTCAATTTATTTACATTTCCAGGAAATTAGTACAAACACTATATTTACCTATTTAATGCTGAAGGCTATTCCTTGTTGACACGTACTGCCCATAAAGCAATTTTACTATGTGAGAAAACAATTCTTTTCTACTGACCCAATCAGCTGTATAAATCCCTATTGCCCCTTCTTTCTTTCGTGTATGCTCATCTCCCGTTATGCGTGCCATAACGTCTCCAAGTTCTTCGCCTTCTCTCAGCTTTTCAGCTACTTGTAAGGGCAATGGGAATTTAGCTCCGCTAGCAATCCACTCACCTCCATCAGCATGAACTAGCACTCCCCAATTACAAAGTAGTAATCCCGATTTCGTTTCTTGAACTCCTCCTTCTAGCCCAAACGAAAGGTCTGCCTTTGTTATTGTTAAAGCCAATTTAGCGCGAGTCCTAGCACCTTCCAATGTCTCCTCTTCTGAGAATGGTTGTGCCGAAACGCCTGAGTCCACTTTCACACTTACTATCGTAAGCCTCTCACGGATTAACGTATCTTGGACAGCATGTACTTTTGCTGGGTTTTTCGTCCCAATCGCAACAATCATCGTATTTGCCTCCTCTTTTAAAAGTGAGGTTAACTACAAGGGGGTCTAGGTTCCCATGATGTAACCTCACTGTTTTTGAAGTACATATTTTTCTAACTTATAAAACCTTGCAGCGACTATACTCAATGCTACGAGACAGTTCAAAAAGTAAAATGTCTATTAAACACCTTTTGTAATCGTTTGAATTGTACTGCGGTTTGTCGTTTTTACTAATTTTACAATTAACTCCTTTGCTGCAGCATAGTCATCAATATGGACAATAGAAGCTGCTGTATGAATATAACGTGAGCAAATACCTACTACCGCAGATGGGACACCGTCTCCTGACATGTGCACTCGTCCTGCATCTGTTCCACCTTGAGAAATAAAATATTGGTATGGAATATCATTTGACTCTGCTGTATCTAGGACAAAATCGCGCATTCCACGGTGCGTAATCATTGAGCGGTCGTAAATACGAAGCAAGGCACCTTTTCCAAGTTGTCCAAACGCATCTTTTCCACCAATAGCATCATTAGCCGGACTCGCATCGAGTGCAAAAAAGATATCTGGTCTAATCATATTGGCAGCAGTTTGAGCTCCTCTAAGCCCAACTTCTTCTTGAACAGTTGCACCTGAATACAAAATGTTCGGAATCTCCTCATTATGCAACTCTTTTAAAAGTTCAATGGAAAGACCTACTCCGTAACGATTATCCCATGCCTTCGCTAGTATTTTCTTATTATTAGCCATCGGCGTAAATGGACAGATAGGAACAATCTGTTGACCAGGTTTAACACCAATCTTACCTACATCTTCTTTATCATCAGCGCCAATATCAATGTACATTTGCTTACTATCCATGGGCTTCTTACGCTGTGTTTCTTCAAGTAAATGTGGCGGAGTTGACCCTATCACACCAATTACTGGACCATTATCTGTCATAATTTGTACACGTTGCGCAAGAAGAACCTGGCTCCACCAACCACCTAATGTTTGAAATCGAATGAGTCCATTTTTTGTTATGGATGATACCATGAATCCAACTTCATCCATATGACCAGCTACCATAACTTTTGGACCATCTTCTAACCCTCGTTTAACACCAAAAATACTTCCTAAGCGGTCTTGAACAATCTCGTCTGTATACTTTACAAGTTCCGAACGAACAAACTTGCGTACATTATGTTCATACCCCGGAGCACCTTGAAGCTCCGTTAATGTTTTAAAAAGTTGCATTGTATCATTGTTCATTCCCCTGAACTCCTTTCGATTCCCGAAAAATAATGTGTCATATTTAGTTTAGCTGAAACCGATTTTGATTTCCACCGTTGTCTTATTTCTCATGATTGTTAACTAAAGATTGAAACCGTTATAATTTATTGGATATACTACAGAGGTGAGAGTATTCTATGGCTCGAAAGGATGGTAAATCATGTTAAAACGTTTTGTTGCTGGGTTAGGAATTGGGTTAGCAGCTGGGTATTTCCTCGGTCCAACCTTAAAGTGTGAGAAGATTTCTCCTGAAAAAGCATTAAAAGAAGTGAAAAAAGCAGTTTCTCGTACGTACGCCATTTCTGGTTCATGGATTCATATGATTCCAGAAACAATCAAACGTAAGAATATCTCCTATACTGTCTATCGTGGGGGTTTATCGACAACGACTGAAGAAGGAACAATACAATACGAATTTTTAGTCGATACAAAGTCCGGTACATTACTTGACCTTCAAGAATCTTAATCGATAAGTACAATGTCTTTTTTGAATTATTAAAGCTTTTTGTATATTAAAGACGAGCACTAGCTCCTCTCGTTTCGCCGCTACGCTCAATGCTTCGAAGTTGTTCAAAAAGGTAAGAACTTATCTTTTTGAACAACTTCTTTTCTATTCACTGTATTTGTATTGCTCACGTTCAATCGAATCAAGAATATCCCCTCGCTCGTTCCATTTAATCGCCCGATATTTGTAATCATGATAAAATAAATAAGTGGCTTCTTTTTGTTTTGCGTATACTTGCCATCTTTGCTTTTCCTTGATAGATGTCATTGGATAATCATCGTACGCAAGCACCCACAGTGGATTCGTATGAGCATGTGTCGGCATGATATCAGCTAAATGGAGAAATGTCTCCCCGTCATGTTCTAATACGATAATGGAATGACCTAGACTATGTCCTCCAGTATGAACGAGGCGCAGCCCTGGAATTACTTCCTTTTCCCCTTTAAACGTTTGTACTTGATTATGAATAGCCTTCCAATTCTTCTCCCAATATGTATTCTTTGAACGAATGTTTGGTTCGCGCATCTCACCCCATTCTACGTCCGACGCATAAATGATCGCGTTCTTAAACATAGGCATATCTTTCCCCTTTTCTTCTTTTACCAGACCCGCAGCATGATCAAAATGAAGATGGGTCATGACCACGTAGTCAATATCATCCGTTGTAAGTTGTAACGCGGCTAGATCTTTTTCAACAGAGGATTCTTCTAGCACGCCATAGTTTCGTTTCTGTTTAGGATCAAGCCGACCATTTCCAATTCCAGCTTCCACCAAAATGCGATAGCCATCTTTTTCAATAAGTAATGGGTCTGTTCTAAGCTCGATTTGATTTTTTTCATTATGAGGATACGTTCTACTCCATAACGGCTTTGGCACTACCCCAAACATAGCACCACCATCCATATGCGTGACCCCGCCATTAAGCCACGTAATTGTTAAATTTTTACGTTCTAAACGTTCCACTATAACCCTCCTCCTTTTTTAAATAACTACATAACAATATTCTATACTCTGTCTTCATAATCCTGTTTCCACTAACTAAAAAGGATGACCACTGAGTAGTCATCCTTTTTCTATTTCTACGACCTAAACTTTGCTTCACAACGATAAATCCGCATTCCTTTGCGGGAAAACCTTTGTTCATATTCAGTCATAACATTCCCTTCAATATTACTCCGATGCAAATCTAAGCTTACATGATGTAACGTCATTCCATAACTAGTAAAACTCTCTAATGAATATTCAAATAACCCTTGATTATCTGTTTTCAAATGAATATCTCCGCCTTCTTTTAACACTTGCTCATACATTTCAAGAAACCCTTTATACGTAAGGCGACGTTTCTCATGACGATTTTTTGGCCATGGATCAGTAAAGTTAATGAAAACTCGATCAATTTCACTTGCTTCAAAGAACTCTAGAATGTCGGAGACATCCTCATTAAGAAACTTCACATTTGTCTGACTCGATTCTTTCGCACGATTCATTGCTGTAATCAAGACACTTTCATATTTTTCAACTCCGATAAAATTAACATCTGGATGAAGCATACTCATCCCCATTAAAAATTGCCCCTTGCCAGTACCAACTTCAACATAAATAGGATTATTATTACCAAAGATCTCTTTCCATTGTCCTCTACATTTCTCAGGATTTCGAATGATAATCTCAGGATTTTGATTTAATTCTTCCTTCGCTCCTGGTTTATTCCGTAAACGCAAAACAATCACCTCAACTCAAATATTTCCACTCTATCCTTTGCTCTCTTCTATGTAGAATAGCTTTAGCCATTTCCGCACAAAATAGGCATAAGAAAATTCATTTAAGGAGTGCTACTACCCCCATGCCAATTTCAAATCATGACAAATTGCAATTACTTAAAGATTTATTACAAAACCAAGCTGCAGAAAACTATATGTCAACTGACGAAGCCGCACAAATTGAGCGACTCTTATCAACACTTTCAGATGATCCCACTCTGCAACCCGTTATCCAACAAACGCTCGGTCTAATGCAGGAAAAACATCAACTTAATCACGAACCGTTTCAACAAAACGATGTCGAACAATGGCTTAACGCCCTGTCACTTGAATAATTCGACAGCATAACATTTTATTCCTCAGGAAATATCGTGTTTTTCTGAGGGGAATTGCCACCTTTATCGAGTATAGCCTCACCATAGTAATAAGAAAACCAAAAGACTCACCTCTTAATGCTTTAATGGTGAGTCTTACTCGTGAAAAAGGCTTTTAATATATTCCTTTAATTGTTCAACCTGTTCGAACTGATTTCGACCATAATGCCATAACAATACTGATATGGATTGGGAAACGACGTACCAATGCATACGTTCGCGTAATGATGTATCAAGAACTTGTCCATATTGTGTGAGCCACGTTTCCCATTCATGTTCAGGAATATAGGAATAAAGCAACAAACCAAGATCTAACGCAGGATCAGATACTGTTGCACCATCCCAGTCTATTAAATAAAGGTGTTCATCTTCATCAAGCATCCAGTTATTATGATTAATATCACAGTGACAAACAACAAAGTGTTCATGAAGAACCGTTTCTAATTGATCAAGTAAATATGCCATTCCTCGTTCTATGATATCATCGTCTATCTGATATGTTTGTAATTGACGACGTAAATTCTCAACAATTACATATGGAGTTAACGGCTCGTTTCCAATCCGCTTAAACATATCAAGTAATTCACTTGAACCATGTATTTTAGAAAGTAAAGCAGCTACACGACTCTCTTTCATTTCATATGCTTTTAATTCTCTTCCTTGAATGCATTTTTGTGCCGTTACGACATCACCATTCTCTAATCGCCTTGTCCAGAGTAACTTTGGAACAATTCCTTCTGCTGAAAGGACAGCAAGAAAAGGCGAAGAATTCCGCTTCAAAAAAACTATTTGTTCACCTTGCTGGGCTATATATGCTTCACCTGTTGCACCTCCAGCTGGTTGAAGCTTCCAACCGTCTCCTAAAAATTGTTCCACCAAATTCACCCTCATTTTCATAACTATCCATCTCTTTTACAAAGAATAGTAATAGTATACCTTATTTAAAGACAATTACATATGTTTTTAGAAAAACTTGACTACCACCAGCTTACTTTCAAAAGGAAAGGAGCTTAGATTCCAACTCTCTTCCGACAAAAGTTCATACTCCGGCGGTAGCGGTAGCCTTAGACTTTCTTACAAAAAGTATATAAAAAGCAATTCTCTATTTACCGTCATCCAGTTTAAACATAATTCACACATACAAACGTAGAAATAGGTGAAACTAACGCACAGTCTTCTCCTATTTTGCTTAATGGTATCAGAGATGCTACACGATCGTCAACGACTACGTACCAGTTATTATTGTTTGGTAATCTAACGCTTTTGTAATCCAAGCTTGCATTATGAATGACAATGATATCATGCCAACGATCAATGCCATTAAGATTTCGTAAGTGGTAAGCGATACAATCAGATTCAACGAACAATAAATGGAAGTGTTCTTTAATTGTCTTATAAGAAGCAATCCTAAATGCAGGGTGCGCTCTCCGCAGCTTAATCAACCCTCTTGTATAGGTAACAGCGTCCTCAAAATAAGCACGTTGTTCCCAACTAAATTGATTCACCCAATCAGGTTGGTTGTAGCTATTTTCGGTTCCATGCTTTGTTCTGAACCATTCTTGGCCAGCATGCAAAAACGGAATACCTTGTGAAAGTAAAACTATTGATGTAGCAAGTTTATGTCTCTTTTGTAAGACTTGCCGATCTTCTGTTGGGTGAACTTGCTTCAACTTATCCCAAAGCGTGTGATTATCATGCGCTTCAACATAGTTAATCGCTTGACGAGGCTTTGTAAATAATTCCATGCTCCCTTTTACTCCACTGACAATTTCATCTATTGAGAAGCTGTCACCACTTATAAAACCAGGTGAACTAATTTCAAACGTACTTCCTTTCATTCCATCACGAAACTTATCTTGAAAAAAAGAAATCTCCTGTAAAGATCTCGCATTATCTGTTATCGCACGCTTTTCTTGAGGATACGCTGTTGGAAGATCCCACCCTTCTCCTAACAGAAACACATCTTCCTTTACTTTTGATGCTGCTTCCATCACTTGTTTCATTGTTTCAAGATCTAATATTCCCATCAAATCAAAGCGAAAGCCATCAACTTTGAATTCCGTTAACCAGTAAGTAATCGCATCAACAATGATTTTCCTAGCCATCTTCCGCTCCGAAGCAAAATCATTCCCAACTCCAGTAGCATTACTAATTTCATTGTCTTCTGTATAGCGAAAATAATAGCCTGGTACAATTAATTCTAACGGCGACTCTTCACGGATATAAATATGGTTAAAAACAACATCCATAATCACTCTTAATTGTCTTTGATGAAGGCTGGCTATCAAAGCCTTTAACTCACGAATCCGTGAGTAACCGTTATACGGATCACTTGCATAGCTACCTTCAGGAACAAAGAAATGAGTGGTATCGTACCCCCAATTGTAATTTTCTTCGTTACTTCGATCACTTTCATCGACACTTCCATATTCTTGTACTGGCAATAACTCTACATGAGTAATCCCTAACCTTTCTAAGTAATCTAGTCCGGTTACTCGTTGGTCAAGATCAAGTGTTCCTTCTTCTGTTAAGCCTATATACTTACCTTTGTGGGTAATTCCATTGTTGCGGCCGATTGTAAAATCTCTAATATGAAGCTCATAAATAATGACATCATTGTTCGATTGCAAAGGTGTTAGAATCGGCCAATCAGATAATTCTGTTTTCTTAAGGTCTCCTACCATCGCCTTTTGTCCATTCACCCCTAAAAACTTCGCATATGGGTCAACAACCTTACGCCATTCTTGATTAACATACACTTCAAAAAGATACCACGTCCCTTCCTTATTACCGGAAAGTTCAGTTCTCCAAACTCCTTTCTCATCTCTAAAACAAGCGTGAATCTCTCCTTTATCCTCATGCCATGTTGAAAAGGTTAAAACATTAACTTTTGTAGCCGTTGGAGCCCAAATAGCAAAGGTTGTTAATCCTTGTGAATACACAACTCCTAAATCATCACCCGAATAATAAAAAAGTTGATCAAAAGCTTCCGTTCGTACTACGTCTGTTACTTCGATGTAACAAACTTCATCGCCGTGTACAACGTAATTTTCTTCACTAAATAGGTACGGATTTGTTAAACGTAATTCAACTATATAACCATTTGTAAAAGTAAACACAAGTGGCCATTTACCAGTTTGATTTGAAACAAACCAGTTATTTTCATCAAATGCATGAGAACTTTCTATACTAACACGTAGCATGTCAACGTTTACAAGTTCAGCTGACTTTAATCGACAATTGACAAATGACTGCTTTTTTTGCTTCAATGATGACAGCCCCTTTCCTTTTCATACGAAATAGTAATTGTTTTAAATAAATGTTATAGATCACAAGCAGTCAGTAACTTTTCACTTTGAGCATTGTAACACTCTCAACTTAGTTGGTTGATTGTTAGTGCTTCCTATTTCAAAACTAAATGTAGTATCATTGTATATCATTATGAGCATGATCACGAAACCATTCGTCAGCTCAAGTTATCAACTTAGTATTTTTTTATTGGAAAGGCATTGATTGAATTTTGGAGGAACTTACATGAATTTTACGACGAACACACGAGCGCGATTGTTAATTTCTTGTCTTGATCAACCTGGCATAGTATCTGCTGTTTCAACATTCCTACATCAGTACAAGGCAAATATTGTTCAATCTGACCAGTACTCTACTGACCCATCTGGTGGAATGTTTTTTATGAGGATTGAATTTGACTTATTTGAAGATGGATATGAGTTTTCTCTCATTCGTACAGCCTTTACAGAAATAGCTAATTCGTTTGAAATGGACTGGAGAATGGAATTAGAATCTCGCCGAAAAAAGATGGCTATTTTCATTTCGAAGGAAGACCATTGCTTGTTTGAATTACTATGGAAATGGCGAGCGAAAGAGATTGATGTTGATATCCCCCTTGTCATTAGTAACCATCCAGACTTAAAAGAACAAGTAGAAGCATATGGGATAAAATTTCTTCACATTCCAGTAACGAAATCGACAAAAAAGGAAGCAGAGCAAAAAGCCGTCGAAACACTTCATGAACACAATATCGACTTTATTGTTCTAGCAAGATATATGCAAATTCTCTCCCCTGACTTTGTCGGTACTTTTCCAAAACGAATTATTAATATCCACCATTCATTCTTACCAGCATTTATAGGAGCTAATCCTTATGCAAAAGCTTTTGAACGCGGTGTTAAATTAATCGGAGCAACAGCGCATTATGTGACAAATGATTTAGACGAGGGACCCATTATTGAACAAGATGTTTTACGGGTAAACCATAGGTACACAACAGAGCAGTTAAAAGTAGCTGGTCGAAACGTTGAACGTATTGCTCTAGCTCGAGCTGTAACATGGCATATCAATGATCAAATTATCGTACACGGAAATAAAACAGTAGTATTTTAGAAAGTCATCGCACCTTTTAAATAGCCTGCTAAGAGTCGGTTACTCTTTAGCAGGCTATTTGTATTCGGAGCCATTTCCCCTCTCATGTTGCTGTCTCTTTACTACTATCTTATTGTATTGCATTTTAGCCTTTCAGCTTTTTTAATTCGTAATTTATGTATTCAAATTCTTCTATTTCCATCGGCGAATCCATATAAATGAGATGGGCCCCTTTACGAATATCAGGTAATTGCTGTTGTCCGTGAGTGTAAATCCAAAGATGCAACGATTCTTCAAGTCCGACTTTTGCTTCTCTCATCGTTTCCCCAAAACTCTCGCATCCTTCTAATTGATCCAATGCAATCATAAATTCAAATCCCCCCATCCAATTGTAGACTTTCCGAACTCTCCAAATGAACTGTTCTGGCCTATACTCCTCGTAAAATGGTCTATTCTCTTTGGTCAACCTATCGCTCCTTTCTCATCATATTTGTTACATGTCTTATTTTTGGGCGCATTGGCTATTATACGGTTATTAGCAAGTGATTACAAACTTCAAAAAGGAACGGTTTTTACTTTTTTGAACAAACTCTAAGTAATGAGCGGAGTCGCTGCCATCTTTTAAGCACGCTATGAGCTGGTTTCTCATAGCATGCGCCCAGCGATTGAAGCCATTTCACTTTCTCAAAAAGAGGCGTCTTTTACCTTTTGAATCAAAAAAATAAAACAAGAATCGGTCCTATTATCGAAACAATTATAGCACTAAGTGTCATAGCTATAGAACTTGCCGCTCCTTCTTCCTCACTGTTCTCTAAAGCCTTAGCTGTACCAATTGCGTGAGCTGCACTTCCTGTTCCAATTCCTTTTGCAAACTCACTTACAATCTTACACCTTTTGAATACATACGGGGCAAGTACTACTCCTCCAATCCCGGCTACTGTGACTAGAACAGCAGCCAAAGGGGGAATTCCACCAATGGTTAAGGCAATATCCATTGCTACTGGAGTCGTAACTGATTTGGGAACGAGTGAAGAAATTAGGTCTTGTTCAATCCCTAACCATTTAGCAAATAGCAGCCCGCTCATAATCCCTACCACACCACCCGCACTTACACTTATGAAAATGGCTAGGAAGTTTCTTTTTAACATAGTTAATTGTCGATATAAAGGATAAGCGAGTGCTACTACTGCTGGTCCAAGCAAGTACTCTAACCACCTTCCTCCGCTATGATAGGTATCATAGGGAACTTGAAAAAGGAGTAAAATAATAATGATGATGATGGTTGAAATGAGTAACGGTAGAGTAAACGGAAAAGGATAACGTTTATAAAATGCTTTTGCTGCTAAATACGTGACGATCGTTAGAAAAAAAAATCCTATGGCAGTTACTACCATCATTTCTTATCCACCTCCTTTTTATTTGCTAGTTTTTCTCCAAGAAAGCCAGTAACAATCATGACGATAACCGTACTAATAAGAGTTATAAAGATTAATAGAATTCCTAGCCCACTAAACACATCTAGAAATTGCAAAATTCCAACCGTAACCGGTAAAAATAAAAGAGGCATATGCCGTAAAATAAAGGATGAACCTTCTTCAATTAAGCGAACTGGTAATACCTTAGTTAAGAGAGCAAGAAACAAAAGCAGCATCCCAATAATGCTGCCTGGTATCGCTAATGCAAACTTGTTCTGAATCAAAACGCCAACAAAATAAAAAATAGATAAAAGTGCGACATGAAGGATCAGAGTAATAATCTTCATCTTGAAACCCCGCCAAATTGAAATGACTTTTCTACTTTGTACTTAGGTTCCTCTGTCAAAACACTTTTATAAAGTATGATTTCCTTTACATCCCATTGATCATCCGCTTTTATCTTTTTTTCCATATTAGCGTGATATTCTCTTTGTCCAATCCACTTTCTCGCTAGAGTTATATGCGGTGAGAATGCCCTTTTATCAAGGGAAAAACCAATTTTTTCACATTGTGCAAAAATCTCTTGCTGCAACGATACTAATCGTGGTTGATTCTTTACTCCTATCCAGAAAATTCTTGGTCTTTCTTTCGTACCAAATGTCCCTAACGTTGATAGTTCTAGAGAAAAAGAGGTCCAATTAGAAAGCAATGAATCCATTCTCATTTTTATTTGTTCTAACTGTTTCACCGTACAAGCTCCGAGAAATACAAGCGTTAAGTGAAGATCTTCTTCATGTACCCAACGGTTAAATGTAAATGGTTTCTTTTTAATAATTGTTTCATTTAATTTTTGTTTCAGTGATTTCGGTAAAGGAACTGCTAGAAAATAATGAGATTGCATCGTCACTCTGCTCCCTTCTTCCATGTTTCTATAGTAAACCAGAATCCCCTATTTTACTCAAATGGAATCTTTACCAAGTTAAACCGTCCTTTTTGCTTTTAAAGGCTATGGCTGCTCTCGTTGATTTGAGGTTGTGCAAAAAGGGGAAAACAGTCCCTTTTTGCACAACCTCGAATAGGAAATCCGTTTTTTTCTATGATAAAATGATTGTATTATATATAAAAGAGGAAGTGTACCTATGACAGTTGTAAATGATATTGCTGATTTAATTGGACGAACACCCCTTGTCCGTCTAAACAAAATAACTAATCCAAATGGAGCAATCGTTTATTTAAAAATGGAGATGCAAAATCCAAGCGGGAGTGTAAAAGATCGTGCTGCCTACAACATGATCATTCAAGCGGAAAAAGATGGCCTCCTTAAGCCTGGTGCGACAATTATAGAACCAACTAGCGGCAATACCGGTATCGGCATTGCCATGAATGCTGCTGCAAAAGGGTATAAAGCGATCCTTGTTATGCCTGATACGATGTCACTAGAACGAATTAACTTGTTAAAGGCTTATGGAGCTGAAGTAATCTTAACGCCTGGAGACGAGAAGATGCCAGGTGCCATTGAAAAAGCTCATCAACTGGTAACTGACATTCCAAATAGCTTTATGCCTATGCAATTTGAGAATGCTGCGAATCCCGATGCACACCGCTTTACGACAGCTCTTGAAATTAAAGAAGCACTTGATGAAATTGGGAAACCATTATCTGCTTTTGTAGCTGCTTCTGGGACTGGAGGAACGATCACAGGCACAGGTGAAGAACTTAGGAAATTTTATCCTAATAGTACCATTCATGTAGTCGAACCTGCAGGATCTCCTGTATTATCTGGAGGACAGCCTGGACCACATAAATTAGTCGGAACAAGTCCTGGCTTTATTCCACCCATCTTAAATGAAGAAGTTTATAATGAAATCTTAAAAATAGAAGATGAAGATGCCTATCGCGTGACAAGAGCGTTAGCAAGACAAGAAGCCATCCTTGTTGGACCGTCTTCTGGCGCTGCCTGCTTTGCAGCAATGGAAGTAGCAAAACGCCTTACTCCAAATGATGTCGTTGTTGCGATTGCATGCGATACTGGCGAACGATATTTATCGACTGATTTGTTTCAGTTTGATAAATAAGTAACATGTACTAAAAGCAAAAGGTCTGTCCCCACTTGATCGGAGGCAAACCTTTTTTTACACTACTTTCAGCGAAAAAACCATTATTCAAATCTCACTCTTTGCCAATTCATAAATGGCTTCAGCGTAAATAGCTGTCATGCGCAATAGATCGTCAATATCAATATATTCATCTCTCTTATGAGCAACATCCTCACGCCCCGGGAACATGGGTCCAAATGCGACACCTGTCTTAAGTGAACGCGCATACGTCCCCCCACCAATCGCTAATAACTTTGGCTCTTCGCCCACTTGGCGTCTATAAACAGCTTGTAGCGTTTGAATTAGCGGGTGATCTTCATTAACGTAGTTAGGACCCATATGATCATGAACTGTAAAAACGGCGTTGTTTGTTTGTGCAACTTGTTTTAATCTTTCTATACATTGTTCTCCAGAAGCGGTAACAGGATAACGAATGTTAAAGCCTACTTTCGCTTCTCCACTTTCATCAAAATCAAACAAACCGGCATTCATCGACAACGCCCCAGAAACATCATCATAGGCTGCTATGCCAAGTGCCTCACCGTTATAATCACAATATTTAACAATAAATTCAAGATAATCATTTGCTGTTTTTTGAAAGGGGATAGTTGATAAAAATTGAGCTAAGTATACTCCTGCATTTAAACCGTTCTCTGGAGTCGAACCATGAGCAGCCACTCCTTCATACGAAAGAATTAATAAACGATCTTCAAATTGAGCATAACCATTATGTTTGTTGTTGAAACGAAAACTTCTGAAACGCTCTTCTACTTTTTCCAATTGCTCCTGTTCTCCGCTTATCATTGCCCGTGCTTGATCTGGTACCATATTAAATCTTTCTCCAGCCTGAAATCGACTAAGGTGTAATGGAACTTTGGTTGAATCAAAAGGATCTCTTTGCCCCCAATTGAACGTTACATCAGTGATCCCTTTTTCCGCATGGATTATCGGAAAATCAGCATCTGGGGCAAAACCTACCGTTGGCATCTCTTCCTGTTTAAAGTAATGATCAACACATCGCCAATTGCTTTCCTCATCTGTACCAATAATGATCCTTACACGTTTTGATAAAGGAAGTTCTAACTCTTTTACAATAGCCAAAGCAAAAAAAGCTGCCAACGTAGGACCTTTATTATCAATTGCACCACGTGCATATATACGATTATCTCGAATCTCAGCTGAAAAAGGAGGAGATGTCCACCCTTCACCCGCAGGAACTACGTCTATGTGACATAAAACGCCGACACTTTCCTCTCCCTTGCCATGTTCAATAACGCCTGCATATCCATTTATATCTTTTACAAAAAAATCATATTGTTCACCTTTTTGTAATAAAAAGTTCAAAGCCTCCGCAATTCCTGTTCCAAATGGATGTGACTCGCTACTGCTTGATTCATCTAAAACACTGTTAATACGCAAAAAATTCTGTGTTTCCTCGATCAGTTGATCTCTTCTTTTGTCTACTTCTTTCGTCCAATTTATGATTGACATTCACATCACCTTTCGTATTTGCACGAGAAATAATCGTACAACGTTTTTGCATAGTTGTTTGAATTATTGTAAACTGTATACAACGAGGAATGAACCAAGCTTCATTTGAATTACTTACAACATTACCTTTCCCACATTTAAAAAGCAACTAGAAGTGGGAGAAGCAGAACGGTCATCCCCCTTTTTAAAGCGTGAGAAATATGGTACCCTCTTCAGCCGTAATGACATACATGATCTAACATGCCATTACATAGACTCTACTTAAGAACTAGTCATGATTATGAATAAGGAGTGGTTTTTTGAAAACTTCAACTGATCGTATGCTGACTCGTATCAAGTCTATCTACCTTTACATTAAACAAAGGGGGACCGTCACAACGAATGAATTAGTTGAAGAATTCGGCATAACCCAACGGACCATTCAACGTGACCTTAACGTACTAGAATACAACAAACTTGTTGAAAGTCCTACACGTGGCAAGTGGAGTGTTACTAAAAAGAAAACTCGAGTTTCATAAAGATGTATAAGAAACCAAGGCTTAACAAGAAGCCTTGGTTTCTTATTTGGGGAGGAGTAAATCTACTTCTGCTTCCGTTAATTCTCTGTAGGTCCCTAATTCTAGTTCAGGATCAAGTGTGAGCTTCCCTATTTTTGTTCTTTTAAGGGTGAGTACTTTCTTATCAACTGCCTCAAACATTCGCTTCACTTGATGGTATTTTCCTTCCGTAATCGTTAATTCGATTTCAGACACGTCCCCTTGCTTTTGAATGAATAAATCTGCTGGCTTTGTAACATAGCCATCATCAAGAGTGACACCTTGTTTAAATAAATCAATATCTGTATTTGTCACTTCTCCGCGAACCGTGGCAACATACGTTTTCGTTACATGCTTTTTCGGTGACATAAGCGAATGCAAAAATTGTCCATCGTTTGTAATGAGAAGCAATCCTTCTGTGTCTTTATCAAGGCGACCGACAGGAAAAGGTTCGTACATCTCGTGCTCGAATAATAGCAAATCAATAACCGTTTCATGCTGAGCATCTTCCGTCGCAGAAATAACGCCTTGTGGCTTATTAAGCATTAAATAAATGAAAGGTTTGTATTTTACAATTTCTCCGTAAACCGTTACCATGTCTTGGTCCGTGTCCACATGAAGCTTTCCTTCTTTTACGACATCTCCATTCACATGGACACTCCCTGATTTCATCAGCTTTTTTACATCTTTTCGCGTTCCAAATCCCATATTTGCGAGTAATTTATCCATTCTCATTCGATTTACTCTCACCTTTCTGTTGCAAGTGATCTGCAATCTTTCTAGCAAATCCCCCTAAATCATTGCTTTGATAAGCATCAATCACACCATGAACCGTTTGATCAAACGTTTGTTTAATGATCAGCTCAGGAAGATTATGCTGTATCATCCTTTCATTTAAAAGCAAAATCATCCTTATCGCTTCTTCTGTTCCTAGTTGGTTCGCAAGTAATACTTCGTCTTCTTGCGCAATGACAATGTCCATTGAAGGAAACCACTTACTGAGTGTTGATCGTTCTTCTTGATATTGTGGAGGTATCGCGAATAACCCTTTTAATTGCTTTTTCACGACATTTGCATGACCTGCTAATTTTAACGGAATTATTTTCCTTCCACCGCTCCATTTTTTCACGTCACATTCATCAACAGCTGTAGCCATATGATAAATTGTCACGTCGTTTGAAAAAAGGGCAGCATTTCCCTTTAAAAATTCCTCATAACCACTTTTTGGTAAACACAAGAAAACAAATTTCATTTCAGAAAAGAACGTCTTCTCTCCTTTTTGAACATCAGTAAACTGCTGTAACAATGTATCAACAGTTTGTTGATTTCGTCCATACAAATACGTTTCCTGCTTTTCTTTTAGTACCTCAAGTAACATGCTAGCAAGACGACCTGATCCAACCACTAATTTCATTCTATCCTGCCTCCTCTCAAAATAAAAAGAAAGAGCTGGTAATCAACGTGATTAACAACTCTTACAAACTTGAGTCCTCGGTTTCAAACATATAGTGCCTTGTTCGTATATTAACATTGAGAACAATTCCCATCGCTAACATATTTGTCAAAAGTGCACTTCCTCCATAACTAATAAAGGGTAGTGCTAAGCCCGTTATTGGCATTAAACCAATTGTCATCGCTATGTTTTGGAAAACTTGGAACACAAGTAAGCCAATAACTCCTGCAATTAAATAGGTTCCAAACAAATTGTTACAAGTTAACGCAATAATGATCATCCGATAAAATAATAAAAAATACGTAACCAATAGTACCGTTGCACCAATAAAACCAAACTCTTCTCCAATTACAGTGAAAATAAAGTCAGTATGAATCTCAGGAATTCGATCACTTTGTGTTTGGATTCCTTGCATGAAGCCACTTCCTTGTAATTGGCCAGAACCAATTCCTCTCATGGCATTCACTAATTGATAGCCAAAGCTACCTTGGTGTTCATAAGGATCTATCCAACCATATATTCGGTCAAGCTGATGCGATGCAATGAATTTTGTAAACAATTCAAAATTATAATTATGCAACCAAACAAGTGACATAATTCCACCAATTGCAGCTAAACCAAGAAATAAGAGAATTCGCCATGCAACACCAGACATTAACAACATCGTGGCCATAATACTCGCAATGACTAGCGCGGTCCCTAAATCAGGCTGTCGTAAAATTAAGAAAAAAGGTGGTAACCCAATTGCAAAGACTCTTGCAACAATGATTAGATCAGATTGTATATCTTTTTTGGTTCGGTTTATCGTTACTATATACAGCATATGAGCTAATGCTACAATAAGAAAGATCTTCATGAATTCAGACGGCTGAATTTCCGCAGGACCAAAATCAAGCCAGCGTTGTGATCCGTTCCGAAAAACCCCCAAAGGTGAATAGGCAACAAGTAACAGGAACGTAATTCCTATTCCGTAAAGAGGAATAGAAAAGTTTTTAAATAAATCATAATCGATTACCATGACCCCAACCATTACCATAATTCCGACCACAAACCAAATAATTTGACGCTTAACATAATAGGTTGGGTCCTCACTAAAATATTGACCAGAACCACTATAAATCGCTAATAAACTAAAACACATGAGCACAAACAACAAAAAGAGTAGCGTATAATCAATCTGTTGAAAGCCCGATTTCCGTTCTTCCATTGTCTCCTCCATCTATAAGAAGCAGCTTCAAGCATTTATGAAGCCGAAAGCTGCATTTCTTCCTTGTGTTCTTTCAGTCTTTCTTGTCGGATGTTATTACGCGAAATGTTCGCTAAAATCGCCAATGAGACGAGAGTAAAAAATAATGACGATCCACCATTACTTACTAACGGTAGTGTAATTCCAGTTATAGGTAACATCCCAGTAACTGCACCAACATTAAAAATAATTTGGACTGCGATTTGAAACACAATTCCAAATGCAAGTAAACTACCAAATGGACTTTTGCAACGAGACCCAATCATGACACCACGAACTAAAATAATACTATGTGCCCCTAATACAAATAAGACTCCGAAAAGACCTAATTCTTCTCCCACAACAGCCATAATAAAATCAGTGTGAGCTTCCGGTAAATAAAAGAGCTTTTGAACACTTTGTCCTAATCCAGTTCCACTAAGCCCTCCATGTGCCAGCGCAATATACGACTGAATGATTTGATGACCAGTGTCTGTTGGGTCAGCAAATGGATCTTGAAACGAGGTTAGGCGTTTCACTCGATAAGGAGCAGATAAAGCAAACACAACAAAAAGAGTGATCCCGACCATCCCTAGTCCAATGAGATGTCTCCATTTTGCCCCTGAGAAAAAGACAAGAAAAAACGTCACGATAAGAATAGACGTTGCTGTACCAAGATCAGGTTGCATCATGATTAACCCAAAAACAAAGCCAACTACAACTAATGGAGGCATAACCCCTTTTACAAACTGATCGATGTAGGCTTGTTTTTGCGAATACACTTGTGCAAGGTAAATAATTATTCCAATTTTCACTAATTCTGTAGGTTGAAAATTGATCGGTCCAACTCGTATCCAACGTTGCGAACCGTTAATTTCATGCCCAATGACAGGTAATAAAACCAAAAAGAGCAAAATGATCGATAATAAAATAATGAGTGGTGACATTTTTCTATAAAACCGATAAGGAAAATGCATAACAATGATAAAAGCAAAGACAGCCAGTCCAAACCATAAAAGCTGTCGTTGTATAAAAGCATACGCGTTAGGGATGGTCTGTCCAATTCCCATTGCGTAGCTTGCACTAAATACCATCACCAAACCAAATCCTGCTAACAGGAACGTCGTGATAATTAATAACCAGTCGTTATCTTTACGGAATGAATACTTCATCGCGCCCCCCGCTCTATCATAACATTCAAAACTTGATTTTATCGTTCATAGAGTAGAAGACAAGTTTACCTTCCACCTTCGTTCAGCAATTCAACTGTTTTGAACAGTCTCTTTTATTATATCAAACGACATATGCAAGCAAAAGAGGCATTCATTGCCAACCATTGTCGAAATACAGAAGAGCTTGACTCTTGCAAGGTCCCCCCATGAGAAATATTACTTATCTCCTACGCTCATCCTCAGCCTAAGACAAACTCAGGCGAAAGTCTTAGGTTCTCTATTCTCTCAAATACTTAGCTCTCATCAGGAGCAGCTGATGTCAGAACGCTTCTTCCGTTTCGCTTTAGCTAGAGAGGGCGACTAAAAATATCACTAAACATTTCCTCGCTTTATTCCTGTTGTCGTTGTTTCTTTTTTTGTAAAAATAGGAATCTGTTCCCAAGTACGTGTCCTGCTAAATTAGAACGATACCCTAAGTACAAATAAATAACTGCTCCGACAATAACACCAACAAATAAAGAAGGAAAAGCTCGTAGTTGCGATGTGATAGGAAGGAGATTTTGCATTCCGGTATTAACGATCATTACACCACTAGCCATGACAATAGTAAATATACTGATTAATAAAGTACGCTTTGCAATTAACCTGTAATGAAACTCAGCAAACTTACCAATCGCCCATACTGTAATCATGATAGAGATGGTGTATCCAAGATAGGTCGCTAACACTCCGCCTATAGGTCCGAGAACGGCAAGGAGCCATGCATTAGTCAACAGCTTTATAAGAAGTCCTGCTGCAAGGGCGATAACTGCATACTTTTGCTTATTCATTCCTTGTAATATTGCTCCCGTTACAGCAAAAAGAGAGAAAAATAAGGTAATCGGAGCATAATAACGTAAAATATAGCCTCCAACCTCTAAATCTTTCATCCCATAAAGTGCACCAAATGCAGGATAGGCAAGTACGGACATTCCAACAGCTGCTGGAATCGTCAAAAATAAGATCACTTGATATGTTTGTGTAATTTGTTTTTGTAGTAATGCTGTATCATTTGTTGTAAAAGACTTCGTGATCGTTGGCACAAGCGTTATTGACAGCGCCGTTGCAAGCGCCATTGGAATCAAAATAATTTTATGCGCAGTGTTAGAAAAAACAGCAAACGCCACTTCTGACTCTGCTTGGTTCATGAAAGAACCGATTAATGCCCGATTAAAAGTAAACAAATCAATTAATTGATAAAGTGGTATGGCAAGTCCAACAAATGATAATGGCAAAGCATACGCAATTAATTCTTTGTACATCTTTTTTAGAGGGAGTTGATGATCAACTGTACTTTGTTCGATCTGCTCATAAATATACTTCTTTCTTTTAAACCAATAAATCATAAGAACAGTAAGTCCACCAATGGCCCCCACAAATGCCCCAAATGTCGCAAACCCTACTGCTACTCCAAGGCTTCCTTCCATAACATTAACAATGGAAAACGTTACAGCAAGAATGAACACTATTCGAACGATCTGTTCAATCACTTGTGAAACAGCTGTCGGTCCCATTGATTGAAATCCTTGAAAGTAACCGCGAATGATGGACATAATCGGGACGACAATTAACGCAACACTTACCATTCGGATCGTAAACACAATATCTTCAAAAGAATTTCCATTCTCTGTTGGATTCTCAATAATCAAAGGGACAATATAGGGTGCCGAAAAAAACAAAGCAAGAAAAGCGATAAGTCCAGATATAGACATAAATAGCAAACCGGATTGAAACAACCTATGCCCTGTTCGATAATCTCCTAATGCATTATACTTTGATACAAATTTAGACACCGCAAGCGGTACTCCTAAGGTCGCTAAGCTCAACAACACCGTATATGGCAAATACCCATATGAATAGAGCGCAATTCCTGTTTGACCAACAATTGCGGTAAACGGAAAAATATATATAAGACCTAAAATTTTTGAAGCAAAAGTAGCCGCGGTCAGCACCATCGTCCCGCGCATTAATTTCGAATCCGCCACACCCATTCCTACCTTCAATAGATTTTAGAAAAACTTGACCTCTCTCACCCGGAATAACTGATGACAGATCGTTCTTTCCGATTCGACATCAGCTATGGAGGCGCTTATACTCTAGACCTATTTATATGTTATACATTCAATTTATCATTCATTAATCTAAACCTTTTAAGGTGAATCTGAACTCCTTTTGCATTTTACCATAGTCTAGACCTAGTTGCTCGAACTATGAGCGAATTCCTTTTTTTATCGAAAAATGGTACTGTAAGTTAGAGATTATTCAAAAGGTAGAACAATCGACCAAACATTGCTTCGAGGTAGTTTAATAAAGGAAAACAGCCTTTGTCTGAACTAGCTCTGTTAGAAAAATAGAGGTGAAGGAAATGAAGACATATGACGTAATAATTATCGGTGGAGGGCCTTCAGGTCTGATGGCCTCCATTGCCGCTGCTGAACATGGTGCGACTGTTCTTCTAGTTGATAAAGGAAATAAACTTGGACGCAAACTTGCCATATCAGGTGGAGGACGTTGTAATGTAACAAACCGAATGGGTATCCAGGAATTAATTGCTCATATTCCAGGAAATGGACGTTTTATGCATAGTCCCTTTTCTGTCTTCAATAATGAGAATATAATTCAATTTTTCGAAGGATTGGGGATCAGCCTAAAGGAAGAAGATCGTGGTCGCATGTTTCCTATTAACGATAAAGCTATAACAGTTGTTGAAACGCTACTTAATCGGGTTCGTGAGCTCGGAGTAAAAATTCGGACAAATACTGCTGTTAAAACGATTCAATATACAGAAGACGCAGTAAATGAAGTGGTATTACAAAATGGTGAACGTCTCCCTACTCAGACTGTTATAGTAGCCACTGGAGGAAAATCAGTTCCGCACACCGGTAGTACTGGCGACGGTTATCCTTGGGCACAGAAAGCGGGACATACCGTTACAGAACTTTACCCAACCGAAGTACCGATAACTTCCAACGAAACATTTATCCGTAACAAAACATTGCAAGGATTGTCATTACGCGATATTGAATTAACGGTTTTTAACCCAAAGGGGAAGAAAATTATAACACACGATGGCGATATGATCTTTACACACTTTGGAATTTCCGGGCCTGCAGCGTTAAGGTGTAGTCAATATGTTGTCAAAGCATTGAAGAAATTCAAAACGAAAACGATTAGAATGGAAATCGATCTTTTTCCTTCTTTATCAGAGGAGGTACTTTTTCAACAATTGCTTGCGAAAGTGAAAGTTGAACCGAAAAAGTCGATGAAAAACTTACTAAAGGGGTTTGCCACCGAGCGCTTCTTACTGTTTATTTATGAAAAGCTCAATCTTGAAATACAAGCGCCAGCTTCTACTGTTTCTCATGAGAGTTGGCGATCACTTGTTACGATCTGTAAGCATTTTGAGATTGACGTCAATGGTACGCTCTCGATTGAGAAAGCGTTCGTCACAGGTGGTGGAATCTCCATTAAAGAAATCGAACCAAAAACCATGCATTCCAGAAAGAAAAAAGGACTGTATTTTTGTGGGGAAGTGCTTGATATTCACGGTTATACAGGGGGGTATAATATTACTGTTGCTTTTTCTACAGGGTACACAGCAGGAAAATCCGCGGCAGAACAAGTTGTTCACAAATAATATCCACATTATCCACAACGGGAAATTTTCCCCATCACGTTATTAAATCCGACAAAATTCACACTAACTCAACATATTCACATGTGTATATATTGAGTTATCCACAATCTTATTCACAATATATACAGGTATAAAAGACTTACATATGTAAGTCTTTTCAGATTGTTGAGAAACCCCACTTTTTCAAGTGGGGTTTCTCTTATGCCTTTATCTTTCTTTCTAAAATCCAATAA
>NZ_JAWRVL010000027.1:0-48673 GCF_036663595.1 Halalkalibacter lacteus | reverse complement strand
AGGTATTTACCTTTTTGGCTCTAAGCAGGATAAATGTGAAAACTGAAAATTCCGTCAATTTTTATGCAACACTAGTGGATTAATGTATGTAAAATTTTTGTGTGATAAACCTTTTATAAAGTGTAGTTGAAAGGTGGTTTTGGGTTGTTTATTGCTCATTCTGCTCCAAATGAAAGAATACGGCCTCATTCACTAGAAGATCATACTAGAGGCGTACTGGAACGTTCTTTAGTTTATAGTCGATCATTTGATCCTTTTGGAATAACAGCAGTTGCAGCGCTTGCCCATGATTTAGGAAAAAAGACTAAGGAATTTCAGTCGTATATCCAGTCTAATAGCGGAATCAGGGGGTCTGTAAAACATGCCCTTGGTGGAACGATTTTATTACAAGAAATACCCGATATTCGTGCACAACTAGCTGGTATTATGGTGGCAGGTCACCATGCAGGTTTACCAGATGCTAAAAAGCTTATAAAAGAAAAAATACCTGCGGTAGCCTTGACTGAATTCGGGGAATGATGATATTTTGGGAAATCACTAAAGTAACAAATACGACAACTATATTGACAAACACCGATAATGACCTCAACATATAACAAAGGATTTGAAGTTTTATCTTTTAAAGAATGATAAATGTTTAAGAGTTCCCAACAACAAAATTAAGTATAATGAATAAAGGGTGTCCAGAAGTTGTTTTTTCTGGACACCCTTTATTAAGTTATTGAAAACATCATTCTTGTAAAGATAAAGACATTATAGTCCCAAAAGAATCTCTTTTATTTTAAAAATGCCTCTGTTGTTTTCACTGTTGCATAGATGCCATTTAATGCGGCCATAAATGCGTAATGAACATGATCAGCGGGAATGATTTTATCTTCAATTTGTAATGTTGTGGTTGCACAAGCATCTTCAATCACTTGGCATGTATATCCGTGTTCAACTGCTGCACGTACTGTTGCATCAATACACATATGTGACATCATACCGCAAACGATTAATTCTTTAACCCCTTGCTCTTGTAATTTTTCATTTAAGTTTGTATTGAAGAAGCTATTCGGCATATGTTTTTCAATGACTGTCTCGCCTTCTATTGGGCGTACTGACTCATGAATTTCGACACCTTCTGTATTTGGATGGAAAAAAGGAACGACTTCACCTTCTGTGATATGCTGTACATGAAAGACTGGTGCGCCTGTTTCTCTGAAGTGTGAAAGCAGTTTAGCCGCATTTTGTGCTGCTTGCTCAGGGTTTGTTAAAGCCATCTTTCCATTTGGAAAATAGTCATTTTGAATATCAATCACTAATATAGCTGTTGTCATTTTCTTCACCTCTTAAAATTTTATATAGTATAAGAATATACAAGTTTCATTGAATTTACGATGGTCGCATGAAAGACAATCATTCAAAATTTTTTCACGGTGAAAGGAGTTACTATGCAAATTGATTCAATTGATGTTCAAATTCTAAAACTATTAAACAAAAACGCTCGGATACAATGGAAAGAAATTGGTGAAGAGATTCATATGACAGGACAAGCGGTAGGCAATCGTATTAAAAAAATGGAGGATAACGGCGTCATTCAAGCATATTCGATTGTGATTGATGAATTGAAAGTGGGGCTTCCTTTTACAGCCTTTGTCATCTTTTATATGAATGCTCATACGCATGATGATTTATTGAAATTTATTGCTACTCGTAATGAAATTAGCGAAGCACATCGCGTTTCAGGAGATGCATGTTATCTTCTGAAGATAACGGTTCGTTCACAAGAAGCTTTAAATCACCTTTTGAATGATTTATTGATATATGGAAACTATCAGCTTTATTTGTCTATTAAGGAAGTAAAAAAGCATAATAATGCGTCATTAATGGAGGTGGAAAAGAACACGACATTATAATCGAAATGTCGTGTTCTTTTCTTAGTGAATTACTCTTTTTGTTCAGTTTTTTCGTATTCTGCTATTGTTTTCACCCCAACTGAAATAGTGTATTAATCTGCTGGATTCGCTTCAACGGCTATTTCGTAGGCATGTAAAATGGAATCTCTTTCGTTTGGATCTGAAATTCCGACTAGATATTGCTCATCATCATTATCTTCAACGCGCATAAGAATCGTTTCTTCATTTGATGTCAAAAGAGCATATGAATGATTTTTCATTTCAAATAACGCTTCAACTGAATAGTCTCTTTCTTGGCCTTGTTCATCCTCTACCGTGATTTGATCTCTTGTTTCATTTGGCTCCATTCCCAAGTCACCTCACAATTGCAAAATTATCCGGAAAAAGGGTGTGATGCACGACCTGATGATAACGTGCTAATTTTAGTGTCTCCTTATGAATGTAATTTATTTTTGATAAGAATTGGATTTCGTTGTAAAACTAACAATAGCAATAGATCACTGACGGAAGCTCTTCTAACTTTTTGAAGCGAGAGGACATGGATAAAATGGGTAAATGGATGAATTTAAGCATGCTTCTAAGTTTTTTTCTAATTGTTTCACCGCCTTCCGTTAACGCACTGGAAAAAAAGAATGAGTTATCTCAAGAATTACAGCAACTTGTTCAATCAGAAGTACTTCTTGAAGGTGCATTAGCAAGTATTAGTGTCCGCTCAGCAAGTACGGGTGAGCTTATTTATGACTATTTCGGAGACACTCGGTTACGTCCAGCTTCCAATATGAAAGTAGTTACAGCGGCAACTGCATTATCGACCTTAGGAGAGAATTATACATTCCAAACCGATATTTTTACAGATGGAAACATAGTATGGAAAATGCTAACTGGGAATTTATATGTAAAGGGAAAGGGAGACCCCACTCTTATGAAAGAGGACATTGATGAACTAATTCAAGTGTTACAGAAAAAAGGAATCACAGTTATCCGTGGTGATTTAATAGGAGATGACCACTGGTTCGACGATATACGTTATTCAGTGGATTTGCCATGGAGTGATGAAACAACTTATTATGGTGCTGCCATTTCTGCATTAACAGCTTCACCAAACACAAACTATGATGCTGGCACCATTATTATAGAAGTTACCTCAGGAAAAAAGGTTGGTCAAAAAGGCACAATCTCACTCTGTCCTCATACAAATTATGTAGACATAATCAATAACACAATGACAGTACCAGAGAATCAAGCAAGGAGTCTGTCGATTAATCGGGAACATGGGACAAATCAAATTATGATCGAAGGTGACATGCCTATTAATTCAGGCAAGGTAAGAGAGAGGGTTGCTGTTTGGGAACCGACTGACTATGTATTGCAATTAGCAAAAGAATCATTAGAAGAACACGGTATTACACTACTTGGCAATAGAATGCAAGGGAAAACACCTGATGATGCAACTCACTTAGCAATGCACCAATCTATCCCGTTATCAAAGTTACTAATTCCATTTATGAGAAAAAGCAATAATGGTCATGCCGAGACGATTATAAAAGAAATGGGAAAAGTTAAGAAGGGAGAAGGAAGTTGGGAGAAAGGAATTGAAGTGGTACAATCTGAAATGAAAAATTTCGGGGTGAATATAAATACGTTAGTAATAAGGGATGGTTCAGGTATTTCTCATGTGAATCTAACCCCAGCTAATGAAATTTCTCAACTGTTATATTCAATTCAATTTCAATCATGGTTTCCAACATTTCTTGATGCATTACCTATTGTTGGTGGGGAAGATAGCTTGAGTACCGGTACATTGTCTTCACGTATGATAAATACAATAGCGGATGGTAAGGTGAAAGCCAAAACAGGCACACTAAATACGGTAAGCTCTTTATCTGGCTACGTAGAGACAACATCTGGAGAAACGCTAATCTTTTCAATTTTGCTTAATAATGTTCTCGATGGAAAAAAAGCGAAAGAAGTAGAAGATAAAATTGTGATAAGGCTCGCCAGTTGGTAATAGCGGCATGGACGAATATGATTTAATGGTTGAGGAATTATATGATAAAAGAATGAAGGAGGTTTTTATGAATCATCAACCTACAACATATTATGAAAAACTTGAAAACGTCTACGTATTAACGGAAACACGACAAATGCTACAAATTAAATTAGAACAATTAAAAGGGTCGAATGAATCGACTGAACTCGTTGAACACGATCTTCGAAAAATAGAAGAAGAGATTCAGGAATATACTGGAGGAGTACCTGTTACCCAAACTATTACAAGCTCCTTATTTAATCCCGTTATATTTGAGGAAGAAAAGCAGGAAGGTCGTTAAAGCGCGATCTAAATTAGGAAAAATAAACTATAAAAACAGGTGTCGAAATAATGAAAAAAATCATAGTGATGTTTTTACTATTTAGTTTTGTATTACCCAGTTTTGCATTAGCAAATAGCTCGAATGGACAAGTTTTATTAGTAGTCAAATCGTCTAGTCATTCATTATTTCAGACCGTTTTAGAAGTTAAATCAGAAAAGATCACACAAGCTCTGTTGCAAGCTCAATCCATTGATAAGGTGTCAGAGGTTCCTCTGACGAATGCATATTTGCTTTTTGAAGATAAAGGCACCTTCCGTATCTTTTCAATGGATTCAAAAGGAGAGATTTATGATCTGAAAGAAAAACAAAAGATGGATGTAGCTCCTAATGTAAAAGCGAGTTTAAAGAGTTATTTGAAAGGTTTAGAAGACCATCATTTCGGCAAGCTCTATTCCTGGGAAGAGGTTGACCAACTTATTCCTCGTTACACCAGCTTTATGATTACAGATTTAGAAACAGGTTTATGTTTTCAAGCGCAAAGAAGAGCTGGCAGCAATCATGCAGATGTTCAACCTTTAACAATAAAAGATACGAAGGTCATGAAAGAAATTTATGGCGGCAAATGGAGTTGGAAGAGAAGAGCGATTCTTATTCATCATAATAATGAGAAAATCGCAGCTTCAATGCACGGCATGCCCCATGGGGGTGGAGCACTTGCGAATGGATTTCCAGGACACTTCTGTATTCATTTTAAAGATAGTGTAACTCATACTTCAAAAAGTCTTGACCTTCCTCATCAAATTATGGTTTATAGGGCTGGTGGTTTATTGTCTTCATTTGTGAAACAACTATCTCCCGCTGATATCGTTGAATTGTTTTTTGTTGCTTTAAACCAACAAGATCTTGATTTACTAAACCTTATTTACCGTGATGAGAACGGGGAATCAACGAAAATGATTGCTGAGGTAGACTCAATAAGGCTAGTGAACAAAAAGAATAGCCCTTCAATTGAAGGACCGTATCTTTTCGAAATTCCTCTTTCTTTTATTATCAAAGAAAAGGGTGAGGGAGAGTTTGGAGCATTTTATACGTTCCGTGCGAAAAGAGAGTCTCTAACTAGCGAATGGAAGCTTGAACAGATCCCTGTTGAGCTTATCAATTAGAATGGTGAAGTATGTTTTAAACGACAGATGATGCAATAAAAGGGTCTGACCTCGACTAGTCGGCACAATAGTATGGCTTGAGTCAAAAGCCATACATTGTGCCCAAGAGGTCAGACCCTTTTATCATTTGGGTTCAATTTTTTTCGATATCAATTTCTTTTGGTAATTTATTAGGAGCATCAGGAACGTTTCTTTGAATAGTTTCAATCGCATCAGATGAGAGAATTAGGACGATCATTTGGCCACCATAAATTTTAGATTGAATTAAAATGGGTTGGTTCAACTTATTTCGAAAGACAAAATCGGGTCCATACCAACTGACCGTAGCATCTCGACCACGAGGGACGTAAGGAACTCGTCTACTATGGGAATAACGCTGAACAATTTCTAACCCAGCATGATCTACAGCATTGTACAAAGTGGAGGATACCTGGCAAATGCCTCCGCCAATTCCTTCTGATAACTCACCTCTGACAATAACAGGAGCAGGCAAATACCCTCTTTCCTTTGTTCTCTTTCCAACAATTTCGTTAAAAGAAAAGACTTCTCCGGGAAAGACAACTTGGTTATTAATGGCCTCAGAAGCAAGTGAAATATTATGAGAGCGTTGTTTGTTGCGACTATTAAAATATGTCACATATTGACCAATTCGCTTAAGGCGAATATCTGCTAATAATTCACTATCTACTCGAGGATGTAAGGATTGCCTTGGTACTTCGATCTGACTATGCCCTCGTCCATAATAATATCGATAAAAGGAATGTTTGAATTTTTGACGGTCAAGTCTATAACCTACTTGTTCAGAGACGATATGTCCGAATTTATCAATCGTTGCATTTACAGGGGGCTGATATGTTTGTTGATCAATCTTCTGTGAGAATTGATCGTACTTATCTAGATCAATTACATCTTTACCAAGTAAGTCCGAAGCAAATTCCGATCTGTGAACACTAGCAATAGTTTTACCATCTTGGATAACAGTAAAATCATCATATATTTCTATAAGAGGAATAAAGAGCATTAGAATCGTTAAAGCAATCTGTACCATAAGTTGTATAACCTCCCTATATTATTATGAGTAAGGAGGGAGCCTTTCATGTGAAAAAGTAAAAAATAGGAACAAAAAAAGATCCAGTAAAGACTGGATCTAAATGTTTATAAATAAGACGACTTTCACCATTTTTTTTTGATCCAGTTTTCAATTTTTCGTTTAAATACGATTTGGATTGGTTCATGTTCCTGACCAATTGGTATTACTAATGCTGTCTTAATTCCGACTCGTTTTCCACACCATATATCGGTAAATAATTGATCTCCTAAAAAAAGACTCGTTTCAATCTTTGCATCGATTGCTCGCATATGTTTCTTCACTTCACCTGATGTTGGCTTCCTGCATTGGCCAAAGCCAATAATATCAAATGGGTGACAAAAGCGATCAACACGGTCTTGACTATTATTGGACGCAATGACTAATTGAACATTCTGCTGCTTCAGCATTGTTATCCACTTTCGTAATTCATCTCCAGCAGGTAGGTCGTGGCTAGCAAGAGTACTATCTAAATCAGAAAAAATTGTTTTGATGTTATTTTTTCCGAGCCATTCAACATTAATATCTGAAAAATGGTGGAGTTCAAAGTCGGGCTTAAAATATCTCATATTGTTATTCACTGCCTTTGTTGTTTATATGTTTTTGGTTTCTTACATTATTTTAGCAAAAAAATCATCTGAATGTTTACTAAATACATAAATGTGGTATATCATTTTTATACACATTAAGACATTTCATCTTTACAACATGGAGGTTGTTATAATGGCAAAAGTAGCATTTTTATTAGCAAATGGATTTGAAGACTCCGAAATGAAAAATCCTTATGAAAAAGTGAGAGAAGCAGGTCATGAAACAACAATTATTGGGTTAGAGAAAGATGTTGAGTGTGAAGGGAAAAAGGGAACCATGTATACGTCAGAATTAGCGGCGACAGATGTGAAGGCAACCGATTTTGATGCGGTAATTATCCCAGGCGGTGGAGCACCAGAGGCTTTAAGAGTAAATGACGACATTGTTCGTTTTGTAAGAGAAGTAAATGCACAAAGCAAGCTAATAGCTGGCATTTGTCATGGGCCTCAAGTGATGATAAGTGCAAATGTTTTGGATGGAAAACAAGCTACTTGTTATGTTGGTATCCGAGACGATGTGAAATTAGCAGGTGCTGACTTTAAGGA
Organism: Halalkalibacter lacteus; assembly: GCF_036663595.1. Taxonomy (NCBI): domain Bacteria; kingdom Bacillati; phylum Bacillota; class Bacilli; order Caryophanales; family Bacillaceae; genus Halalkalibacter; species Halalkalibacter lacteus. The sequence continues at coordinate 41,077 of NZ_JAWRVL010000027.1, read as the reverse complement.
CGAGGAAGTTGTCGTAAGTGAAAACGTAATTACATCTCGTACTCCAAAGGATGAGCCAGCTTTCATCCGAGAAATATTAGCGAAGCTCTCATAATCTAATAGAATAAAAATCAATTTGAAAGGGGCAGGGAGTATAAAAACTTGCCCTTATCATTTTTTATTCATTCGTCCTAAGATTATTATTGAAAACATTGTGAAGCTAGTTGTCTCTAGTGTTGACAAAAGTGAGAGATTAATTATATAATTACCTCGAATTCGAGATACATATCAAAGGAATGGATTAGATGAAACAAAACGGAATTTTCGATCAAGATCAATCGCTGAAATTATTTGTTGTCATGACGCGCGCAATACAAGCGATTACGAAGCGGGTGGAAGAAGACATTAAAAGCTATGGACTTAATCCAACGGAATTCGGAGTTCTTGAGCTACTTTATAGTAAAGGAAACCAGCCAATTCAAAAAATCGGTGAAAAAGTATTACTTGCAAGTAGCAGTATTACGTATGTTGTTGATAAATTAGAAAAAAAACAATTGTTAGAAAGAAAACCTTGTCCAAAAGATCGTCGTGTAACGTACGCAGTTATTACAGAACTAGGCGAGCGTTTAATGGATGATATTTTTCCTAAGCATAGAGAAGCAATTCAAGAAATCTTTGGAGGTCTTGAACAAGGTGAAAAAGAGGTAATGATTTCACAACTAAAAAAATTAGGCCTTTATGCAGAAGAGCGTTAATTTTTTTATATACATATATCTCGAATTAAGAATAAATGAATTAATAATAATTGTCGCCGACAGGAGGAGTTTCTTTGAAGTCAATTGATCCTAATGATTTAGCTGAACGTGATAATTATAAATTCCTAACAGGAAGTATTATCCCAAGGCCAGTAGCAGTCGTTACTACGCTCTCAAATGATGGAATCCTAAATGCTGCGCCTTTTAGTTATTTTAATGTTGTCTCATCAAATCCTCCCATGATTTCCATTTCAGTGCAGAGAAAAAATGGGGAAATGAAAGATACATCGAGAAATGCGATTTTACGTAAGGAATTTGTCGTTCATGTTTCAGATGAATCCTATATTGGCCAACTAAATATGACAGCAAAGAACCTTCCATCAAACAAAAGTGAAGTCGAAGATGCTAATTTAACGATAATAGATAGTTTGAAAATAAGTGTACCGGGTATTAAAGAAGCAAGGGTGCGAATGGAATGTCTACTTGAAGAAGTCATTACACTTGGTGGCACAAAAGAATTACCAACTTGTGAATTATTAATTGGTCGTGTTGTTATGTATCATATTCGTAAAGAATTGTATGATAAAGGAAGAATTGATGCAAAAGGATTGCAGCCAGTGGCTCGCTTAGCAGGTAATTCGTATGCAAAATTAGGTGAGATGTTTGAATTAGAACGACCTACTTAAGGTAAAGTGAAATTCTAAAAGAGTTTCACGGCATACATATCTCTAATTCATAATATATGAATTAAGACCATTAATGAAATCCAGACATTTGAATCAATTATAGGGGGTGATTATTTTTTAGGATAATCTTACATACATCATATCCTACTAGGTAAGAATGTAATGAGTATTATAAAAAAATTGGTCAGTTAACTAAAAAGGAGACGGGAAATATGTCAAACATTAAATTAGCAGTGATTTATTACAGTTCAACAGGCACAAACTATACATTAGCAAAATGGGCAGAAGAAGGTGGAAAGGCAGCAGGTGCTGATGTGAAATTAGTAAAAGTACCTGAACTAGCTCCACAAGCTGCAATTGATTCAAATCCGGCATGGAAGGCACATGTTGAAGAGGCGAAAGATGTTCCTGAAGCAACGTTAGATGATTTAGAATGGGCTGACGCGATTATCTTTAGTGTACCAACTCGCTTTGGAAACATGCCTGCACAAATGAAACAGTTTATTGATACAACTGGTGGCCTTTGGGCGAATGGGAAACTTGCAAATAAAGCGGTAAGTGCTATGTCATCTGCAAGCAATGCACATGGTGGGCAAGAAGCAACTATTTTATCTCTTTATACAACGATGTACCACTGGGGTGCGATTGTTGCCTCGCCTGGGTACACCGATCCATTATTATTTGCTTCTGGAGGGAATCCATACGGAACGAGTGTAACCGTTGGTCAAGACGGAAAAATGCAAGAGGACGTAGAAGAAGCAGCTAAATACCAAGCTAAGCGCACGGTTCAAGTTGCTGAATGGATTAAAAAAGGAAATCAATAAGGAATTGGAGCCCCCGCTAATTCAATGAAATTGGGGGCTTTTTGCTGTTATAGCTTATAAAGTCGACAAGTCTCTGATAATGTTGGATTATGCGCTTGCCCAGGAAAGAACCAATATGTCTAAGTTATTAGCACATGTTTTTTTCAGTTTTATAATAGCAACTTCCTTTTAAATTATAAAATTTGTACTTGAAAGCTACATACTTATTAGGCTTGCAAATAACAACAATTAAAATTAATCAAACGTTTGTTTAATTTTTGAATGCCGATTTTTTTAAAAGGGAAACACCAAATGAATTAATGGGGTTGAACCTGAAAAACAGGATTGTTATGCCACCAATGTGTCAATATTCTGTAACAGGTAAAGACGGAAAGCCGAACGATTGGCATTTCACTCATTATACAAGCCTTTGGGGCTGATACGATTGAATTACACGGAGCTCACGGCTATTTAATTCATCAATTTCAATCTCCCTTAACAAATAAACGTGAAGATAAATACGAGCAAGATAAAAGTTTGTTCGTAGAGAAATTATTCAAGCTGCTGGTCGAGGGATGTTATGAAATCCATTTTGGGCAAATGAAGCATCACTTACTTTAGGAGGAGACATCCTCACCCCTAAAGCTTTAAGAGCTGGATTTAGTTTTTGATATACCGGTTTTTCCAAACAAAAGCCTGATATGGTTATATCAGGCTTTTATTCATTAAGCAGGATTATGGTCACTTTCTTCATAAGCGATAAGGACGACATCTTTGTCAGTAGCACTTCTAATATCCTCTTCTAATGATGTAACACGTTCTAACAATTCAGGACTGAGGTTTGCCGCAGTATATCGATCAAATTCAAATGGTGTTTTTCCTTCCAAGTTGGATCCTCCTCTTTAAAATATAATAAAAACTATAATTTTAATTTCTCTCAAGAATGAGGTTATATACAAAAGAAAAGTCAGTAAAGCCAAAATCCCTTATAAATGAATTCAATCTTAATAAGAAAATTGTTAGTATCGTCATAGTCTATGATTAAGAAGTGAATAATAAAAAAAATACCGTGAATTTAAGGTGAGATGATCAATGAAGATATTATGCATAGATGGTGGAGGGGTTCGAGGTGTATTTCCTGTTGCCATTTTACAAGCATTAGAAGAGGAGTATAACAGGCCAATCGGTGATCTCTTTGATGTTGTTGCGGGAACAAGTACGGGATCAATCATTGCGACGTCTATTACGTTAAAAAAAGAGATGTCATCTGTTCTAGATAGCTATAAAGAATTCGGGAAGAAGATTTTTATACGACAAGCTAAAATTGGTTTATTTAAAAGTGTATACAGTGATCGCTATTTACGTCGCTTTTTTCAAAATACGTTTGGTGACTTGACACTCTCAGATATAAAAAAGCCACTTTTAATTCCCGCTGTAGATGTTACTCATGGGAAGCCCTATGTTTATCGTTCAAACTATGGTCACCCGGATAGTGATGATTTATCGATTAAACTATGGGATGCCGTTCTGTCTTCTTGTTCAGCGCCTGTTTATTTTCCACCAAATAATATAAAGAATAGGTATTTATCTGTTGATGGCGGATTGTGGGCGAATAACCCTTCATTGGTTTGTATTACAGAGGCGATGGATTTCTTTCAAAACAGCATGGAAGACATTAAAATATTATCTCTAGGTACAGGGGTGCAAGACATTGAATACAAAATTGAGGATGATAAATATTGGGGACTTAAAAAGTGGTTACCATTTCGTTTCATGTCGATGAAAGTACAACCGAAACTCCTTGATTTAGCGCTTGATTTATCATCAGAATCAATTTCATATCATTGTCAAATTCTTTTAGGTGATAAATATTTTCGCTTAAACGAAGAGCTTGGTAGTGAAGTGCCGTTTGACGATGTGATGTTCATGGATGAACTTATTGAGTTAGGTAGAAAAGTTTTCTTAGAAAAGAAAGATGAAGTAGGGAGATTTTTAAGTTCTTGATATATATGAATACATCAGGTTAACAACAATCTTCGTTAACCTGATGTATCCGGGTGGAAAAAACTAATAAAAGTATGGGAAGAATAAACTTCTTAGTAGAAAGAATGGGAACCTCTGACGTCTGAAGCGGCGGAATCTTCTTGGATAACCATATCCATAAGGGGGATAACCACCATATCCACCACCAAATCCGTATCGTTGATCATTGTTGTAGTCTTGTTCCATGTCCCCATCAGGGATCAGCATGTTAACACCATTTTGATCAATACTTTCAATAATTCCATCATGAACTTGACCGTCAGTTGTTTCAAATTGCATTAAATGATGATAATATTGTTGACATAAATCATGCATTTGCTGTTGATGAGATGCTGGGTCCATCGCGCCAGGTTGCATTTGTTGTTGATGGCCTGTAGGATCCATCATTCCAGGTTGCATTTGTTGTCCAGCACCTTGATTCATTGGGTAATTGTGCATTGTAATCTCCTCCTTTTATAACCACATGGTATTCACCCAATGGGTGTTTGTGACACAAAAAAAGAAATTTTTATTTTTAAGGTTGTGCACAAAAAAAGGGGGTACTTTTTGAACAAACTCGAAACAAAGAGCTTAGTTGTTACAAGGTTTGGATCTAGCTATGAGTGAATTTCTCAATCCGTGGGTACATAGTGAACGGAGCCATCTTAATCCCTTTTTGGATCGCTCATATATGTGACTAGTGGATGTCTATTAGGCCAATATATGACCATTTTTGAGACATCCACTTAATCTGATTTTACGGCTTCAAAACAACTTTAATGCAATTATCTTCATGATCATTAAATATTTTATATGCTTGACTAGCGTCATTAAGAGGTACTGTATGCGTAATGATTTCTCTAGGGGCATATTCATTATTTGTAATTTTCTCAAATAACGTAGGCATAATTGGAATAACTGGGGCTTGTCCCATTATTCAGTCATTTTCAGTATCTCCTTAAAGTAGGCTCGGTTAGCAGTTAATTATTAACATCATTGTAATTTAATTTGTTTTATATTTTTAAAGATGGGTAACATAAAAAATATGAAGTTATGATCTAAGTAGACACTACTGGGAAAATAAGGGGGACCTTATTCATGAAAATTACACCGGAACAACGCATCACGTTACATGAATTTAATAATTTAACAAAATCACTAAGTTTTAATATGTATGATGTATGTTATACAAAAACAAAAGAAGAGCGTGACGCCTATCTTGAGTATATTGATGAGCAATATAATGCAGATAGGTTAACGAAAATATTGGAAAATGTTACGGAAATTATAGGAGCACACGTTTTAAATGTGGCGAAACAAGATTTCGTTCCACAAGGTGCAAGTGTAACTTTGTTAGTATCAGAAGGACCAGTTGTAGTAGTTCCAACCGAATCATATGATGAATCACCTGGTCCGCTTCCTGAGGCAGTTGTTTTGTCTTTAGATAAAAGCCATATCACGGTTCATACCTATCCTGAATATCATCCGGTAGAAGGGATTAGTACATTTAGAGCGGATATTGATGTATCGACATGTGGAGAAATTTCTCCACTAAAAGCATTAAATTATTTAATTCATTCATTTGAGACGGATATTATGACAATGGATTACCGAGTTCGTGGCTTTACACGAGATATCAAAGGTCAGAAATTATTTATTGATCATGAAATTAATTCAATTCAAAATTACATACCGGATGAAGTGAAAAAACTGTATGATATGATTGACGTTAATATTTATCAAGAAAACATTTTTCATACGAAATGTAAGCTTAAAGATTTCGATTTAGACAACTACTTGTTTGGATCAACAAAAGTAAACTTGCATCCAGGAGAAGCAGAAGAAATTACCGCTAAACTAACTACTGAGATGGATGAAATTTTTTATGGGAAGAATATACAATGAGCTTATGAACCATTAAAAACCACTAGTAGCAAGTGCTAGTGGTTTTTAATGGTTCATAAATTAAATTAAGTACCGACTTGTTATTTATAGGGGTTTTGCAAATAATATACCTGAATCTAATACAAGGAGATGATATTACTTGTCACATGATAAAGGTGACCCACTTAAACATCTATTGAATGAAAACGAAGAGAGTTATGAATTCTCAGAAGAGCTTTCAGATGGTGGAGAAAGAACGATTATAGCTGAAGAACAACAAGAAAAATCAACTAAACGTAAGCGTATTAGAACAGGTTAAGAAACATATTAGGTACTTTTTTCTAAGTATACCTTCACGATCAGAGGAATGTCAGGAGCTATGATAGCAAAGGCAAATGATCAGTCTGGCGATGTAGAGTCTCAATGGTGGTGGAACAAAGTTCGGAATAACTCAAGACAACCAGATGATCTTCCTCAGCCAGAAGGAGGTCCGGAATATAAAGAACGAGTTGGCGAGACCTTTACCGTTGTAGAGGTCTTTTCTATTTTATTGATTGTTATCGTAATCAAATACTTTGGTATATTCCACATTATTTTTTAAAAATTCTAACATTTTAACTGAAAATTCGGTATAATGATAAGTAACTTTATTTGGAGTGTGATGTTTAGGTGGACGATGTTCCGTCAAGTACGATTGCGTTATTTATCCTGCTCTTATTACTGTCTGCCTTTTTCTCGTCAGCCGAAACCGCTTATTCTAGTGTAAACAAAATTCGACTTCGTAATTATGAAGGAGAAGGGAGGCGAGGAGCAAAGACAGCAGTTTACATTGCTGAGAATTTTGATAAGACGCTGTCGATTCTTTTAGTCGGTAATAACCTTGTAAACATTGCAGCTGCAACGCTTTCATCTCAAATGGCTATTCAATTGTATGGACCTAGTTTGGGTGTGTTTATCAGTACTTTTGTCGTAACCATTTTGGTGTTAATTTTTGGTGAAATTATCCCAAAGTCATTAGCAAAAGAATATGCAGAAGCATATGCGTTAAAAACGTCGGGAGTTTTGTTCATATTAATTAACGTTTTTTATCCGGTAACTTGGATCTTTTTGCAAATGAAAAACCTTGTTTTGATGTTTGTCAAGAATAAAGAAATAGTTCCTTCCGTTACAGAAGAAGAAATTAAAATGCTTGTGCAAATTAGTGAAGATGAAGGGGTCATTGGGAAAAGTGAGAAAGAGTTGGTTCATCGGTCTCTTGAATTTGACGATATTATCGTCAATGAGATTTTGAAGCCTCGTCCAGATATGGTTGCTGTTGGAGTCCATCAACCAGTAGATGAGATTATAGAAATCTTTTTTAAGGAACACTTTTCAAGAATCCCTGTTTATGAAGGGAATGTCGATAATATTATCGGAATCTTATCTGAACGTGATTTTCTTACTGCCTATATTCAACAAAATGAAACTTTAAATATACGTTCGTTACTCCGTAATCCATTGTTCGTTGTAGAATCAATGAAAATCTCTGCCTTATTACCTGAGTTACAAAAACTGAAAGTGCATATGGCGATTGTCATAGATGAATTTGGTGGAACATCAGGCTTGATAACCCTTGAAGATATTTTGGAAGAAATTGTTGGGGAAATCTGGGATGAACATGATATTAGCATAAGGCAAGTGAAACAACTAGGTCCATCTAGTTATGTGTTTAATGCAGATTACTCGATTGATGACTTTGCTCAGTTTGTTAATATGGATGCTCCGCTTACATCTAATCATACGCTTGGTGGATGGCTGATTGAAGAATTTCAACGAGTGCCTCAAGAAGGGGAAGAATTTTCTTATCAGGATCTTAATCTGAAAGTAACGAAGGCTGAGGTAAAAAGAATCCGTCAAATTCAGCTCAATATCAATCAAAAACAAGGAAATGTAGAATTTGTAAATTGAAACGAATCATGTAAAGGGCAAGCTATCTTACGATAACTTGCCCCTTTTTAATTCAGATAGGATTCCTGTTTTGTTGTTTTACCTGATCTTGAAAGTGTATTATTTCGTTAATTTCGACTTTTTACATATCCCATTATTCAATCCTGAAGTTACGTTTAAGGATATAGGATTCTTATAAAATGTTTATTTTTTCTGTGAACGTCTATGATTGAAATTCGGGTAATTTTGATTTTGTGTTTTATACAATTTATTTCATCATTAGCAAGAGACGACCCATATTTACAAATTCGTCTATTTATTTTGCTTAAAAAGTAAGTACTTAGAATCAAATGAGGAGGTTTTCAGAGAACGTTGCCGAAATTCAATCAGGATACTAAATAATTTATGACTTTGAACTGTTTGTAAGAAAAGAGAAAGAACTAGGCTTTAAACTTATTTTCAGATTTCCTTCATTTTGATAGTGTTTTCCTGTAAAATGAATTTGTAGGAGATGTTATGACCTAGTCATAATTCGTAAAAGTTAGGGTGATAAAATGAAACGGGTTGGAATCATAGGTGTTGGTTCATATGTTCCAGAAAATATCGTGACAAATCACGATTTGGTGAAGAAAGTTGATACAAATGATGAATGGATAAGGACAAGAACTGGAATTGAAGAACGGAGAATTGCTAGTGTTGATGTAGATACGTCTGATATGGCAATTATCGCAGCTCAAAAAGCTATTTCTGATGCCCAATTACATCCTGAGGATATAGATTTGATTTTGGTTGCAACGGCAACACCTGATTATGCTTTTCCATCTGTTGCCTGTATTGTACAAGAAGCTCTTGGTATACAACATATCCCAGCAATGGATATAAGCGCTGCATGTTCTGGATTTATTTATGCCTTAGTAACGGGGAAACAATTTGTTGAAAATGACACATATAAAAATGTGTTAGTCATTGGTAGTGAAAAATTTTCTAAAATAGTTGATTGGACAGATCGCAATACGTGTGTGTTATTCGGAGATGGCGCTGGCGCCGTTGTCCTTAGTCAAGTGTCTGAGGATAAAGGGATTTTGTCTTTTACCTTGGGGGCAGATGGTGCAGGAGCGAATCATTTACTTGTCGATAAGAAAACCAATTTTGTCTCGATGAACGGAAGAGAAGTATTTAAATTTGCGGTGCGGCAAATGCCTAACTCTAGCTTAGATGTCGTTGAAAAAGCAGGGCTAACGAAAGAAGATGTTGACTTTCTTGTTCCTCATCAGGCAAACATGCGTATTATTGATGCAGCCAGAGAACGACTAGGTCTTAAAAAAGAAAAAGTATCTACAACTGTACGAAATCACGGCAATACATCAGCAGCCTCTATTCCTTTAGCTTTATTCTCTGAATTACAAGATGGGAAAATACAGGATGGTGATATTGTTGTCATGGTTGGTTTCGGAGGCGGGTTAACGTGGGGTTCAATCTGTTTAAAATGGGGAAAATGATTATTTAAAGAAGAGGAGAATTTAATTGAAAAAACGAGTTGTTATTACAGGAATGGGAGCTGTCACACCATTAGGAAATGATGTTTCTACTACGTGGAAAAATATAAAAAATGGTGTGTCGGGGATTGGTCCGTTAACAAGACTTGATTCAGAGCAATTTAACGTAAAAGTAGCAGGAGAAGTCAAGGACTTTAACCCCGCAGAATATATCGATGGAAAAGAAGCTAGACGAATGGCTCGTTTTACACAGTTTGCTATTGCCGCAAGTAAGATGGCGGTCTCTGATGCAGGACTCAACATTGGACAAGATGTTAATCCTGAACGAGTTGGAGTATGGATTGGTTCTGGCATTGGGGGTTTAGATGCATTTGAAGAGCAGCACAAACGCTTTTTAGATAAAGGGCCAAAACGAGTTAGTCCATTTATTATTCCAATGCTTATACCTGACATGGCTTCAGGTCGAGTATCGATTGAAGTTGGAGCGAAGGGGATTAACAACTGTTCTGTTACCGCATGTGCTTCAGGAGCAAATTCAATAGGTGATGCATTTCGAGTTGTTCAAAATGGTGATGCGGACATTATGATTGCTGGTGGTACAGAAGCGGCGATTACTGATATGACGATTGCAGGCTTTCAAAATATGACAGCTCTTTCGACGAACCCAGATCCCCAAACAGCTAGTCGACCATTTGATAAAAATCGCGATGGATTTGTCATTGCTGAAGGCTCAGGAGTTCTGATTTTAGAGGAACTGGAACACGCGCTAGCACGTGGTGCAAACATATATGGAGAAATGATTGGGTATGGCGGAACAGGTGATGCGCATCACATTACAACGCCAGCTCCAAATGGGGAAGGTGCGCAGCGCGCGATGAAATTAGCTTTAAATGATAGTGAGATTTCACTAGAAGACATCGATTATATTAATGCACATGGTACCAGTACTCATTATAATGATTTATATGAAACAACAGCAATAAAAGAAGTTTTCGGAAAGCATGCTTACGCTCTATCAGTTAGTTCTACTAAATCGATGACGGGACATTTACTTGGAGCGGCTGGAGCAATCGAGGCCATTTTCTCCTTATTATCGATTAACGATAGCATGGTTCCTCCAACAATTAATTATGAAACACCAGATGAGGAACTTGATTTAGATTACGTTCCAAATAGCGCAAAAGAAAAAGATGTAAATGTTGTGTTATCTAATTCCTTAGGGTTTGGTGGACATAATGTATCATTGGTATTTAAAAAGTATTAAAGGTTGTTCAAGACTTCCATATCTTAGTCAGATTTGGATGAAAATGAAAAAGGCTTCGCGCGCTATGCGTCTCTAAGGAGAAGTTCGCTCCTTAGAGACTGAATAAACATATAGCGGTTCCGCTCATTGCTTAGAGGTTGTTCAAAAAGGTTAAAAAAACAACCTTTTTGAACAACCTCTTTAGCATTTAATTTCTGCATTTTTTCGTTGATAGTAATACCAATTTAATAGAATAGAAATAACATAGAAACCAATAAAGAAATACAACGCTGAAATTGGAGTACCTGTAGTTGATACAGACCATCCAAATAACTGTGGAATGAAGAAAGATCCATACGCTGCAAATGCTGCAGTAAATCCTAGTACAGGAGCTGCTTCTTTAATAGGGAAGATAATTGGAATCATTTGGAATGTAGATCCAGATCCCGCTCCTGCAGCCATAAATAAAATGAGAAACGATAGTAAGAATCCAATAAAATGTTGTTGACCGATAAAGTAAATGACAGAAAATGCTCCAAGAGCCATAACAACAAGAACATAAGAAGTTACTCTTGCGCCACCAAACTTATCAGAGACCCATCCACCAACTGGGCGGAATGCTGCAGCCAAAAATGCACCAAGAAATGCTAAGGCAACGTAATCAGGAAACTGTGAACGTAATAACAAGGGAAATGCAGCTCCATATCCGATAAATGAGCCAAATGTTGCAACATATAGGATCGTCATAATCCATGTGTGTTTACGTTTTACAATCACAAATTGATCTTTTACTGATTGCTTAGCTGTTGGCAGATTATCCATCCCGAAGTAGGCAATGATTGTCATAACGACAATAGGAATAACCCAAATGAATGCTGCATTCTGTAACCAAATTTCTTGACCATTTGGTAGTTGCTGCCCTTCACCACCGATAAAAGCAAATGTCCCAACTGTAATAATAAGCGGAGTAACGAATTGCACGACAGATACTCCCATATTACCTAACCCGCCATTAATTCCAAGTGCTGTTCCTTTTTCTTTTTTAGGAAAGAAGAAGCTTATATTCGCTAATGCAGAAGAAAAGTTTCCTCCACCAAGGCCACATAAGGCCGCTAATAGAAGCATCACCCAATATGGTGTATCTGCGTTCTGAACGGCAAAACCAATTCCTAAGGTTGGGATTAGTAGAATACTCGTAGAAAACACAACCCAGTTTCTTCCACCAAATTTCCCGACGGCAAATGTATAAACAAATCGTAATGTTGCACCAACAAGTCCTGGTGTTGCCGCTAATGTAAATAGTTGTTCATCTGTAAATTGAAAGCCGATATCATTTAATCTAACTGCAACTACTGACCAAATTTGCCAGACGATAAAAGCAAGCATTAATGTTGGAACTGAGATCCATAGATTTCTTTTTGCGTGCCTTTTCCCTTCTCTTTCCCAGAATTCTTCGTTTTCTGGATTCCACTTTTTTATTCTTCCCATGATGTGTTCCCCCAATTATGAATTGTATATTTAAAATACATCTTTTAATTACAATCCAAATCATACAAACATAAACCGAATCTGAAAGTGATGAATGTCACATGATTGAGCAATTATTTGGTTGAAAAAGGCTTTTTTGTATTCATAATTAATAGGAAGAAAGCTAATAAATTAGAGTGTAATAGTTTTATACATTTCAAATAAATGTTTTTCATATAATAAGTCCTGAATATCTTGTGAATTACTGAACAAATGTTAGTTAGTGTGATCTTTTTCATATAATTGTAATGTATTATGCCCTACAATGAGCAGTAGAAACAAGGCATGTGAACTATTGAACAACTTGGAGGGATTGAATATGGGAAAGAAAAAATTAGTTATGATAGGAAACGGAATGGCAGGTGTTCGTGTCATTGAAGAAATGTTGAAGCTTCATTCTAACTTGTACGATATTACGATATTTGGGAAAGAACCGCATCCTAATTACAATCGAATTCAACTATCAAATGTACTTCAAGGAAATACATCATTTGAAGAGACGATTATAAATGACCTAACTTGGTATGAATCGAATCATATTCAACTTTTTACTGGAGAGGCTATCGTACGAATTGATACTACGAAAAAGCTTGTCCTCTCAGATAAAGGTAGACAAGTAGAATATGATGAATTAATTCTCGCAACAGGCTCTTTACCATTTATCTTGCCAGTACCTGGTGCAGGTAAAGAAGGTGTTATAGGTTTTCGTGACATCCAAGACTGTAAGGAAATGATTCAGACAGCTACACAATATAAAAAAGCCGTTGTGATTGGAGGAGGGCTTCTCGGATTAGAAGCAGCTAAGGGATTGATTCATCTAGGTATGAAAGTTGATGTCGTTCATTTAATGGAGCACTTAATGGAACGTCAACTTGATGCCGTTGCATCCACTATGTTGAAAAAAGAATTAGAGCAACAAAGGATGAATTTTCTAATGGAAAAAGCGACAGTAGAATTGACTGGAACTAACCGTGTTGAAGGGATTCGGTTCAAGGACGGCACCGAGGTAGAAGCGGACTTAGTCGTTATGGCAGCAGGTATTAAACCGAATGTCGAGTTAGCAAAACAGAGTGGAATCTACGTAAACCGAGGCATTGTTGTAAATGATTTTATGGAGACTAACATTCCACATGTGTATGCCATTGGTGAATGCGCCGAGCATAGAGAAGTTGTTTATGGTCTAGTCGCTCCTCTTTATGAACAAGGAAAAATTCTCGCTCAAACTCTTTGCAATCAGAAAGACCAAGGGTACGAAGGGTCAATCACAGGAACACAATTAAAAGTTTCAGGAGTGGACTTGTTCTCAGCTGGTGAAATTTATGACGATGAATCATCAAAATCAATTGTCGTTCACAATGAATACGAAGGCGTTTATAAAAAAGTTCTCATCAGAGATAACCGAATTGTTGGGATCGTGTTATATGGAGATACAAAAGACAGCAACCGATTATTTAGAATGTTAAACGAAAACCAAGACGTTTCAGATTCTACTTCTATTTCATTTTTTCAGTCAGGAGAGGCAGAAACAAATGATGTTGCAACGATGCCAGATGATGAGATTGTATGTGGTTGTAATGGAATAAAAAAGGAAACGATTGTCAGTGCCATTCACCAAGAAGGGGTAACGACAGTCGAGCAGGTTGGAGGATGTACGAATGCTGGTCGTTCTTGTGGACGATGCAAACCAGTCATTCAAGACATCATTGCGTACACTCTTGGTGACGAGTTCGCACAAACTGCCGAGAAAAAGACGGTATGTGGTTGTACAACATTAAGTCGTGATGAGGTGGTTGAGGAAATCAAAGAAAAAGGATTAACAACCATTAAAGAAGTAATGAATGTTCTAAACTGGTCAACCGAGGAAGGCTGCTCGAGATGTCGTCCAGCTCTCAACTACTTTTTAGGTATGGTGTATCCGGACTATCGAGATGAAAGAGATTCGCGTCTAGTGAACGAAAAAATGCATGCGAACATTCAAAAAGATGGAACGTATTCAGTGATTCCAAGAATGTACGGCGGTGTAACAACAGCGAAGGATTTACGGAAACTAGCGGAGGTTGCTGAGAAATACAATGTACAGTTACTGAAAATTACAGGTGGACAGCGAATTGGGCTATATGGTCTAGAAAAAGATCAGCTACCTGATGTTTGGGAAGAGTTAGGGATGCCGTCGGGATATGCGTACGGTAAAACGTTACGTACAGTGAAAACATGTGTTGGAGCACAGTTCTGTCGCTTTGGGACACAAGATTCTATGAGTTTAGGAATAGAGTTAGAAAAACGCTTTGAGCGTCTTGATACGCCACATAAAGTAAAAATGGGTGTATCTGCTTGCCCAAGAAACTGCGCAGAAGCGGGAATTAAGGATGTCGGAATCGTAGGGCTTGATGGCGGATGGGAAATTTATGTAGCAGGTAACGGGGGGACCGACCTACGAGCTGGGGACCTACTGTGTAAAGTGAAGACGGAAGAAGAAGTGTTCGAAATTACTGGAGCTTATTTACAATATTATCGTGAAACGGCATTGTATTTAGAGCGAACTTCTAGTTGGGTAGACCGTTTAGGGTTGGAACATGTGAAAGAGGTTGTTTTTAATGAGGAGAAAAGAAATGAGTTAAACACACGCCTAAGCAAAACGCTTGCTCGTTATGAAGAGCCATGGCAAAAAGCGATAGAGGATTCATCTATTCGTGATGCTTATTATACAACACGTGAAATCCTGAAAGTGTAAAAGAAGAAGGGAGAGATTTTCAATGATTTACAATGGAATACGTACAAAAATTGCTGATTATGATCAGTTACCAAGTATGGTTGGTCAAGTGTTTATGGTAGGCCAAGAGGAAATAGCGGTATTTCGCCTTTCAAATGGAGACGTTCGAGCGATTAAAAACAAGAGTCCTCATCCAAAAGGGGGAAAACTTGCTGACGGTCTTGTAAGTGGTGAATATATTTATTGTCCGATTCATGATTGGATTATTTCACTCATTGATGGAAAAGTTCAAGCGCCTGACAGAGGAAGCGTTCAAACTTATCCAATCGAAGTAGAGGGAAACAATGTTTATCTTATCTTGTAAAATGTCGATCAAATTCATTATTTCGTCACGAATACCAAGTGATTTGTGATATTTATCACATTCATATATTGGTAAATCTAATAAACTAATAAGTGTAAGGTATTAAACGTCATCGCAAGACAAATCACATAGATAGGTGTAAATTTACTAATCATGTAAACGTGAGCACCTATCATTGTGAAAGTGTTCACATTGAAGGTGTGTACGTACATCGCAGATAATTTGAGAGAGCGAGGAAAAGTAAATGAACTATTGGAGAACGTTTAAACAAGGGAAATGGCAAAATGACGTAGATGTCAGAGACTTCATTCAACGGAATTACAGGTTATATGAAGGGGATGATACATTTTTAGAACAAGCAACAGATCATTCCTTACAATTATGGGATCAAATTATGGATCTTAGTAAAAAGGAACGCGAGAACGGCGGCGTTGTAAATATGGATACATCGATCGTTTCTACAATTGTATCTCATGAGCCTGGCTACTTAAATAAAGAATTAGAGCAAGTGGTTGGATTGCAAACAGATGAACCATTTAAAAGATCGCTTCAACCTTTTGGTGGGATCCGAATGGCTGCAGATTCGTGTAAAGCTTACGGATATACACTTGCACCTGAGGTGGAAGAAATTTTCACAAACTATCGCAAGACTCATAACCAAGGAGTATTTGATGCCTATACACCTGAAATGAGATTAGCACGAAAAGCTGGGATCATCACAGGCCTTCCAGATGCCTACGGTCGTGGTAGAATTATCGGAGACTATCGAAGAGTAGCGCTTTATGGTGTTGCCTATTTATTAAATCAAAAACAAGAAGAATTAAATACGACTGGCTCGACGATGACAGAAGAGGTCATTCGTGATCGTGAAGAATTATCCGAACAGATTAGAGCCCTACGTGAATTAAAAGAAATGGCTGCGTCGTATGGGTACGACATCTCAAAGCCAGCAGAATCAGCAAAAGAAGCGTTTCAATGGTTGTACTTTGCTTATTTAGCAGCAATTAAAGAGCAAAATGGTGCAGCAATGAGCCTAGGACGAATTTCAACGTTTTTAGATATTTATATTGAGCGAGATATTCAAGAAGGGACGTTAACAGAGGTTGAAGCTCAGGAATTAGTCGATCATTTTGTTATGAAACTACGACTCGTGAAGTTTGCGAGAACGCCAGATTATAATGAACTATTTAGTGGTGACCCGACTTGGGTAACTGAATCAATTGGGGGAGTAGGAGTTGATGGAAGAGCGTTAGTTTCAAAAAGTTCGTTCCGATTCCTGCACACATTAGATAATTTAGGACCAGCACCCGAACCAAATTTAACGGTATTATGGTCAAATCAATTACCTAAGAACTTTAAAGATTATTGTGCAAATATGTCAATTAAAACAAGCTCGATTCAATATGAAAATGATGATCTAATGAGAGCGAGTTACGGTGATGACTACGGAATTGCTTGTTGTGTAAGTGCAATGAAAATAGGAAAACAAATGCAATTTTTTGGAGCGCGTGCTAATTTAGCAAAAACACTCCTGTATGCGATTAACGGTGGGGTTGATGAAAAACTTAAAATTCAAGTAGGACCATCTTTTTCACCAATTACAGACGAGTATTTAGAGTACGAAAAGGTCGTTGCTAATTTTGATAAGGTGATGGATTGGTTAGCAGAACTGTATATGAATGCACTTAATGTGATTCACTACATGCATGATAAATATAGTTATGAACGGATTGAAATGGCCCTGCATGACAAAGAAATCATTCGCACGATGGCTTGCGGGATTGCAGGATTATCGGTAACAGCGGACAGTTTAAGTGCAATCAAACATGCAAAAGTAAAAGTCATTCGCGATGAACAAGGGATTGCTGTCGACTATGAAATCGCAGGTGATTACCCTAAATATGGAAATAACGATGATCGTGTCGACGATATTGCCGTGTCGCTTGTGAAATCCTTTATGAATAAATTGAAAAAACATAGAACGTATAGAAATGCGATACCAACAATGTCTGTCTTAACGATTACAAGTAATGTTGTGTACGGCAAAAAGACCGGCAATACACCAGATGGGAGAAAAGCAGGGGAGCCATTTGCACCTGGAGCTAATCCACTTCATGGACGCGATCAAAAGGGAGCGCTTGCATCTTTGACATCTGTTGCAAAAATACCATATGAGTATTCGCTTGATGGCGTATCTAATACATTTAGTATCGTACCTAAAGCATTAGGAAAAGAAGAACAGGATCAGACGTCAAATCTAGTTGGGATTCTTGATGGATATGCAAAACAAGGGGGGCATCACTTAAATATTAATGTATTCAATCGTGATACATTAATTGATGCTATGGAGCATCCTGAAGAATATCCACAACTAACGATTCGTGTATCGGGTTATGCTGTTAATTTTATTAAATTAACACGTGATCAGCAAATTGATGTTATAAATCGGACGTTTCACGAATCACTGTAGAGTTTATGCTAATACAAAAAGGTTGCTTTTTACCTTTTTGTATGAACTAAGAGTAAAAAGTGTAGCCACTGCATAGTAGTTGCCCCTTTAAGAAAAAACAAAAATAAAGACAACTAACGGGGGCAACTCTAATCAGTCACCTTGGTTATCTAGAAAAATGAGGGATTCGTTATGATAGGAAAGATTCATTCAATAGAAACATGTGGAACTGTAGATGGGCCTGGATTACGTTATATCGTGTTTATGCAAGGCTGTTTATTACGATGTCAATATTGTCATAATCCAGACACATGGAAGGTTGGCGAAGGAAAAGAGATCACAGTTGATGAAATTATCAACGATCTACAGTCTTATATGCCGTACTTTGAAAGCAGTGGTGGTGGAATTACGGTTTCTGGAGGAGAACCTTTGCTTCATCTCGACTTTTTAATTGAACTTTTTACAAAATGTAAGGAGCTAGGTATCCATACGACCATTGATTCTTCAGGAGGTTGTTTCCAGGAGCATCCTGAATTTTTACGCAAACTTGATCGATTACTTGGATTAACAGATTTAGTGCTACTAGACCTAAAACATATTGATCCTATCAAACATCAAGCATTAACAGGAATGAAAAATGATCACATTTTAGCTTTTGCGAAATTGCTTTCTAGTAAAAACATGCCGATCTGGGTTCGTCATGTGTTAGTCCCGGGAATTTCAGATGATGAGAACGATTTGAGAAATTTACGACTGTTTATTGACGAATTAACCAATGTAGAAAGGGTTGAAGTTCTTCCATATCATAAATTAGGGGTTTATAAATGGAAGGAATTAGGACTTGAATATGCTTTAGAGCATGTAGAACCACCAACCGAAGACAAAATCGTAGAAGCTAAGACTCTTCTATTAAGTAGACAAAAATAAAAACCAGCTGTGAGATCATTCTCAACAGCTGGTTTTTATTAGAGAACAGGTAATAAATAAAGGCCTTACAAGAATAAGTGATAAATGTCACAGATAATCACTAAAGATGTATGTAAAATACGGGTTATAGAGAGATGAAATTCATTGAAATCGGAGGCGACGTATTATGTTTTGTCATCAATGCGAACAAACACCAACTGGCGGCTGTAACATCGTTGGAGTTTGCGGAAAAAATGAAGATATTGCAAGCTTACAAGACACACTCGTTTTTGCGTTAAAAGGAATTGCAGCGTATGCAACTCATGCAAGACAACTTGGATTTTCTGACTCAGAAGTCGATGCAACAACACATGAAGCGTTGTATATGACATTAACTAATTCAAATTTTAATTTACAAGAGCATATCGATATGGCTATGAAGGTCGGCTCTTCTGCTGTTAAAGTGATGGAACTACTAGATCACGCCCATACAAGTAGACTTGGAGTACCTGAACCTGTCACTGTTTCACAAAATAAGGTTGAAGGAAAAGCCATCATTGTAACAGGTCATAATCTATTTGCATTAGAAGAATTACTTAAACAAACGGAAGGAAAAGGAGTTAATATTTACACACATTCTGAAATGCTTCCAGCCCACGGCTATCCAGAACTAAAAAAGTATCCACATTTAAAAGGGAATATCGGAAAAGCTTGGTTTGACCAACGTCGTTTGTTTGAAAAGTTCAAAGGAGCGATTCTTGCGACAACAAATTGTGTCATGCCTATTAAAGGAAGCTATTCAGACCGATTTTTTTCCTATGACATAGCAGGTTTAGAAGGGGTTGAAAAAATAGCAAATGATGATTTCACTCCTTTAATTAAAAAAGCACAATCGTTACCTGATGCAAACATGCATAGCGAAGACAGCTTAACTACTGGATTTCATCACAACACGGTTATCGGAATCGCGCCTGAAATTGTTGATGCAGTAAAAGCCGGAAAAATCCAACGTTTCTTCGTCATTGCAGGCTGCGATGCACCAGGACCAGGTGGGAATTACTACCGCGAGCTTGCAACATCCTTACCAAATGATACAGTTATTTTAACGACTTCCTGTGGTAAATTTCGATTCAACGATCACAACTTTGGAACAGTAGCAGACACAGGAATTCCACGATACATCGACTTAGGTCAATGTAATAACTCGGTTTCAACAGTCAAAATTGCGCTAGCGTTAGCAGAAGCCTTCGACTGCGAAGTAAATGAACTGCCTGTAAGCATTGTCTTATCATGGTTCGAGCAAAAAGCAGTCGCCATTCTTCTTGGCTTATTCAGCCTAGGAATCAAAGATATTCGAATCGGACCGAAGCTGCCAGAATGGATTACACCAGGCGTACTTAGTGTATTACAAGAAGCGTTTGATTTAAAGCTGATTACGACGGCTGAAGCGGATATGAGAGACATGTTGGCGTTGGGGGCTCATTGAACTTAGGAGAGGATGAAAGAATAGTGAATGGAGTTAGCATGAATTTTGTTAGTAATTAATAGTAGATAGTATTTCTGAGTGCGATGTCTATTGATATCGCACTTTATTTATTATGGTTTGATAAGAAAGATAAATACAACTAAGGATAGGGGATGAAGAGGAATAATTCTGAAACGCTCTCTTGATTTTTAATCTTATAAATTAATGCTAAAAAAGTCTACATAAATAAAACACCCAAAGTCCGATACAATGGATGTTCTTGTGAATAATTTTACATATGATACATTAGGATAAAGAGGTTATCCTGCTTTTAAAACAGATGCTTTTGTTTGTTTTCTTTTGATTTTATTAATATCATATTGAATGAGTATGGATATAATAAACGCTATGAATAATAAAATAGTAAAGAAATAGAAAGCAGGGATATAACTACCTGTAGCTTCATGAAAATAAGATACAGCAATAGGACCAACGATACCGGCAACTGACCAAGCCGTTAGAATGTATCCATGAATGGCACCCAATTCTTTTGTACCAAAGATATCAGCTATAAAGGCCGGAAGGGAAGCAAACCCACCGCCATAAACAGTCATAATTAGGAAAATGAAAACTTGAAACAAGATAACATTAGTTATATGGGGCAACGTTAGAAATGCTGTAATTTGAATGATGAAAAATACTGAAAATACAGTAGGACGACCTAAATAATCCGAAATACTAGCCCATCCAATTCTGCCACCGCCATTAAACATACCCATAAGACCGACCATGGAAGCAGCCGTTGCAACACTTAGTCCAACCATTTCTTGAGATATGGGAGAGGCAACGGAAATAATCATGATGCCTGAACTAATATTAATAAAAATCATGGCCCAAAGCATCCAGAATCGCTTCGTTTTCACAGCTTCGTTCGCAGTGAGCTGAGATAAGTCTTCTTTCAATTTTTTGTTACTAGTTTGCTTGGTCATTTTCATTCCTTCAGGCATCCAACCTTCTGATGGACGGACGATATAAGATGCACCAGACATCATTAAAACGAAATAAGCTGTTCCTAGAATATAGAATGTGTTTGGAATCCCAACAATTTCAATTAATTTAGCTGCAATGGGACTCGTTATCAGAGCACCGGCTCCAAAACCAAAGACAGCCATTCCTGTAGCTAACCCTCTTCTATCTGGAAACCACTTTACAAGGGTAGATACTGGAGAAATATAGCCTAATCCTAGTCCAATTCCTCCA
Organism: Halalkalibacter lacteus; assembly: GCF_036663595.1. Lineage (NCBI taxonomy): Bacteria > Bacillati > Bacillota > Bacilli > Caryophanales > Bacillaceae > Halalkalibacter > Halalkalibacter lacteus. The sequence goes on along the minus strand of NZ_JAWRVL010000027.1, from coordinate 19,602 downwards.
ACTACACCATACATGAATAAAAACAAAGGCAACGATTGAATAGATACGGCAAAACCGGCTCCAAGTTGTCCGACACTAAATAGAATGGCTGCTAACATAGCAGATTTTCGAGGACCTTTCTTTTCGACCATTCGACCAAATGTAGCTGCGGATATTCCTAAAAAAGCAATGGCTAATGTAAATGCAAGTGTAACTTGAGTTCCTTTCCAACCTACTGACTCTCCAATTGGATTTGTGTATACACTGTAGGCATAAGCTGAACCAATTGATAAATGAATAGCGATTGCAGATAATGCAATCAACCATCTATTTTTTTCCTTTTTCAAAATCCTCACTCGCCTTCTTGTTAAAATATTTACTTCATTTAAACAGATTAACATCAAACTCTGAAAAATAGTTTTTCTCACATAACAAGCATCGCCTCTCGATATAAAGTGTTATGATGTCCAACCAATTATTACTGTGAAATATTTCTAGCTGTCTCTTCTTAAATGATAGATGATTTTGAAAAAAAAAGTATGTGATACTCATCACAAACAAAAAGGTTTTATCCTTTTACAGGGATATGCATGAAAAGAAGGCCATTAAACAGTAATGGAGTTATCCGAAACTTCATTACTCTACGTTTGCCTATTTTGAAAACTTTTTAAAAAGAGTGATGAAGGTCATAGAAGTAATGCTTGTCTAACGATTACAATAATAACAGTAAGATATATTGGTTATCACAATCTGTCTTTTCGTCAGGATTATGCATATACCCATTTTCATGACATTTTTTGAGTTTCAAAGGTTAGTTCAAACTATGACTAAAAAATTATGGCTGGAAGGGATGACATCAAATGATGACCCGGGAAGTATTAAATGTGAAAGAGTATTTTAGCGATGAAGTGAAAAACCATTATTATGTTGTGTGGGAATTAATAGAGACCAATACAGATGAATCAGAAGATTCTTTTACAGAAGAGATTGTGAAAGTTATTTATGAAACAAGTGAATCCGGTTCTCTAATACCTATGTATTCATTTATCGTTGAGAAACCAGGACATATAGAAGATTTATTAACTAGAGTGAGGGAGGAGTGTAAGTTTATTTTCAAACAAAATAATACTCGTGTAGAACAAGAAAACGCTCTAACCCTTTAAAGTAAGGTTATAGTGGGTCCGTCGTAAGTCATGTACATGTCTAAATAATAGCCATAATCCATTTAGGATTATAGCTATTATCTATAGTTAGTTGTATAAATGAGAGGAGGGTTCTTATAAGATTTTTTTTAATAAGAAAATACATCAGAGAACACAATGGAGTAAAGTTAACGTTCTAAGGTGAATAAGAATTTCACTTATCCCCTGCCGGTTGATTTATTTTTCTATATTGTTTATAATGTCAAAAATATGAAAATTCTATGAAGAAGACAGTAGTTATGAGAGTGTCTTGAAGAGAGTTAGGGTTGGTGAGAGCCTAATAGATATATCATTATGAAGCGTACTTTGGTGAAACAACCTGAAAATGAAGACAAAGTAGGGTATGGTCGGAGAAGCCCGTTATCATTTGGTAAGAAGGTTCATGATGAACAATAAGAGTGGTACCGCGGGTAATCTCGTCTCTATTAGGAGACGGGAATTTTTCTTATATTTAAAATAGGAAGGTGATCGAGTTGGAATTAATTAAGACGTATGCAGAAGGAGTTGCCACTTAGGGGAAGTTATTGTATTAAATGAACCAACTTAAAAAGAAGATATTATTTGATGATATTTCATTTTAGGGTATATATAATGAGATCGTGTTTTTATTTATAAATTGAAGCGGATATAAAAAATGTTTGAAAACCGAAAGACGGATATGTGTACTATCCGTCTTTCGGTTTTTTTTATTTTTAAATTGGAAAATTACTTGAAGGAACAACATAACAGTGAATGTTATCGAATAGTATTTTCTACAGGCTTGTAAATAGAAATAGACTAAAAAATAGGAAGGGATCTTCGATAACAGAGAAATGAGGGGATACCCAGTAATGAAAATTATTAAATCATTAGATTTTATGTATGAAGGAGAAGATTTCTTAAAACAACAATTTAATATTTCTAAAACATTTGCACATCATGGACTAGAAGGAATCGATGCAACCATTAGATGGTTAGAAACATCCATTTTTCGAACAATTGTAAATGATCTAACCTTTTATATATCTGATGAACCGATTAATTTTCCTGGAGAGTTAGCAATCGATGAAGGGGAAACCTTTCAACCTGTCATTTATCTTAATATCATGTCAGTAACTGAAGATTTTCAAAATAAGGAGTACCTTTACGACATGAAAAGTGAACATACAACATGTTTTGAGTATGCATCATTTGTGATATTACATGAAGTAGGGCATTACGTACAAGCATTAATTGGAGGACAAGGGAAGAACAAAAAAGAAAGACTGTATGACTATTTTGATAAGGGTGAATTTTATTATGACCGTTTTACTGAAAATATGAAAAATGGAGTAACCTATGAGGAAAAGAAAAAATATAGGACAATCCCGCATGAAAAGGCGGCAGATAACTTTGCAAGACAACATTTAAAGGTTATGATGGCCGCTTATAAAAGATGATTAGACAAAATCATGTTATTCTTCCTTATCCTAAGTATTAAGAAGTGTTTTATGTATGAAGGAAGATTTTCATCCTCGCTTCGAATAAAGTTCTTTTACAGGCAGAATCAAATAGTCATCAAATATTACAACCTTCGAAGAGTATGCTACATGTTCTTCGTATGTTAATAAGAAATGATGATAAAAATCTACTAAATGCTCAACTAATAATATGTTTTCTTGGTTAAACACCCCAGAGCGATTAATTAGAATATTACTGTATTTGTTTACGAGACTTCTTGTTCTCTTTAATAATTTTCTAGCGCTTTTCATTGAATAAATGTCACATTCACCTATAAGATCAGTAAGATCATGAAATAGTTTATCGTTGAGATGTGTATTCATTTCATCGAACGAAAAGTGTGCATTTTCAAAGATATAATTTCTCACCATAATCAAGTCTGATTCCAATGGTTGTTGTAAGAAATTCAAATAAATGCGCAGTGTATTATATGCATCAAACATGGGGTTATGCTTCTCACCTGTAAAAGCTAAACCATATAATTTTAATGCTGCTTCTACAGAAACATTTGATTTTGAAACTCTTTTTGTGAAAATTGCTTGAAAATCAACATAGCGTTTTTCAATCTTACTTATGGTTGAGTATGAAATTTCATGTACCGATGCATCTATGTTAAGCCTCTTGAAATCACTGGGAGACCATGAAAAGAAGCGCGACTTTTTAACGCCACCAACCCAAGTTAAGAATTCCTCGAATACCATTTTGAAATCCAGTGCACTTTCTAAATCCTTATCGTAGATTCCAGTTAAATCTTTACAGAAGCGACTTAAAGGTTTGGTAGATATAGGTTTAATATACTGATCAAATGTTGTGATCTTTTCTGTTTCAATTTCAAACTTAACAGCGCCTAGTCTAATGGCTTCCATCGATTCAAAGGCCAACCCTGTATTAGAACATAGCATTTCAAAGTCAAAAAAGATATATTGTTTTAATTCGGCCATATTTTTGCCTCCTTCCTTCAACAGGAAATTATAAGGTATTATAACGTAAAAGAGAAGGACCAATAGATTCCATAAATAATAACTATAATTTTTATAGTAAATAACATAAAGGTTATTATCTCAAAATTATTTCAGTTCTTGTCCGAATGACAATGAAAACGTATACTTTTTATGGGAGGGTTTTGTTACACTCATTTTATAAAAAGAGGAGAGTATACAAATGAAATACCGTAAGCTTGGAAAAACTGATTTAACTGTATCCGTAGTTGGTATTGGCACTTGGCAATATGGAGGCGAATGGGGAAAGATTTCACACAAAAGGAAGTAGATGTTACTGTGATCACCTTTTGAAAAATTGATCGGATTTTACTTGAAAAAGGACAACAGACACTGGTCAGCAGAAGAAGTGATTAAACAATTAGATGATTCTTTAAAAGCGCTTCAAACGGACTATGTTGATCTTTATCAATTTCATTCTGGTAGTGACGAAGCATTTAAAAATGATGACCTTTGGACTGCCTTGGATAAGCAGATTAAGGCAGGGAAAGTACGGCATCTAGGAGTTTCAATTGGATCCAATGATAACATTATTCCAACTGACTTAGCAACAGAAGTAAATGCTAGTGTTATTCAAGTGGTTTATAAGTGGTTTATAATCGAGTAGATCGTATACCAGAAGAACGAGTGTTTCCTTCTTATGAAAGTCAAAATTTAGGGGTTCTTGCACGTGTACCTTTGGCGAGTGGATATTTAAGTGGGGAATATAAACCAGGTACAGTATTTGATCAAAGCGATATCGGGAATAAACATGAAGAGACAAAAGTGTTAAAGCAACTAAAGTTAGTTGAAGAAATCCAACGCTATGAAGTACCTGAAGGTATTAATATGGCCCAGTGAGCACTTGCTTGGTGTTTACAGCATCCGGCTGTTACGAGTGTCATTCCAGGATGTAAAAGTGTAAAATAAGTAGAATTAAATGCAATGACAGCTGATTTAGAGTTGGTTTCGAATGAACATCGACAAACTGTTCATTTGTGAGATAGATTAAAGTTTTATGAAATTGAATCATACATGATGAAGGAGCGATGAATAATGGTAAAGAGTTTACAAAGTACGACTACATTACATAATGGGGTGAAAATGCCTTGGCTAGGCTTAGGTGTTTTTCAAGTAAAAGACGGAGATGAAGTTGTTAATTCAATAAACGTTGCACTAGAACTTGGATATAGAAGTATTGATACAGCTGCCATTTATCAAAATGAAGATGGAGTAGGAAAAGCTATTGCTGAATCTTATGTACCTCGTGATGAACTATTCATTACTTCGAAAGTTTGGAACTCTAATCAAGGATATGAATCTACATTAGCGGCATTTGATGAAAGTTTGGATAAACTAGGTTTAGAATATCTAGACCTTTACCTAATTCACTGGCCTGTTCCAGCTCAAGGGAAATATGTAGATACGTGGAAAGCAATGGAGAAACTTTATAAGGATGGCCGTATCCGTGCAATTGGTGTAAGTAATTTTAAAATTCATCACCTTGAAGACTTACTTGCAAATTGTGAAATAAAACCGATGGTTAATCAAGTTGAATTCCATCCACGTCTTAATCAAACGGAATTACGAGAGTTCTGTAAAAAGAATGAAATTCAACTTGAAGCTTGGTCTCCTCTAATGCAGGGTGGACTTCTTGATGAGCCTATTTTAAATGAAATTGCAACGAAATATAATAAGTCAACAGCTCAAGTTATTTTACGCTGGGATTTGCAAAATGAAGTGGTCACGATTCCAAAATCAGTGAAACCGCATCGCATCGCTGAAAATGCGGACGTCTTTGATTTTGAGCTCACAGAAGAGGAGATTAGTCAAATAAACTCCCTAAATCAAGATAAGCGAATTGGCCCAGACCCTGATGAATTCAACAAAGCTTAAGTCGATATTTACTTACTTAGATAAAAAGTGACTTAGTTTTCATATAAGAATCAAAGAAAGGTGAGCAATGACAAGCTCACTTTTTTTTCGATCCAGGAATGTTCATCATTATCTAATTGAATTTAATTGATAAATATTGTAAATGGACTTTAGCAGAATCGATAAAATAATTAACAGAAAATTAATAAAGCGCTTACAAAATATAAGCGCTTTATTTAGATTTTGTTTAGAACTGAGATCCGCCCATTTGTTGTTCAGCCATTTGGACAAGACGTTTCGTAATCTCTCCGCCAACAGAACCATTTGCGCGAGAAGTTGTATCTGGTCCGAGTTGAACACCAAATTCTGATGCAATTTCATATTTCATTTGATCCAATGCTTGTTGGACACCTGGTACTACTAATTGGTTTGAATTGTTACTTGCCATGTTTTTCACCTCTTTCATGTTTTAACTCTAGTATGTTTGAAAATGAACTTCCTTATGTAGTGTAAAATATGGTAATTTTTTTCAATGAAGTTGTCAAAAAATAAGCCCCTTCGAAGAAAGGGCCATATTGTGTCTACACTTGTTCAACGAAGTCAAGCTTTTCTACTAGCTTATTTGCAAGTGTTTGATAGATATTTGTTAGTGTTTCCGACTCACTGATTAAAAGGAAAGGCTCTTCATTCGTTTGTGAACAAACAATAGGAATTTTTGCTAATAATTCTGTATTAAGATTCGCTGCAAGGGTTTCGCCGCCATCTTTACCAAACAAATAGTACTGTTCTGTACTAAATGGAGGTGTGAAATAAGACATGTTTTCAATAACGCCTAATATTGTATGTTTTGTTTCTTTAGCCATACTTCCTGCACGTTCTGCAACATGAACAGCGTTTGAATGAGGAGTAGTGACGATGATTTCTTGACAATGCGGAAGCTTGTTATGCAAATCTAAAGCAATATCTCCAGTTCCTGGTGGCATGTCAATGATGAAATAATCTATTTTTCCCCAAATGACTTCATCAAAAAAGTGATTGACCATTTTTCCAGCCATTGGTCCTCTCCAAACAATCGGGTCGTTTCCATTTGTTAGAAAACCCATAGACATCACAGTAATATTTTCATACCCAACGGGAATAATTTTATTATTAATCGTTTTTGGCTTTGATGTGATATTTAAGATTTTTGGAATACTAAATCCGTATACATCAAGGTCAATGAGAGCAACTTTTTTTCCAAGGTTTGCTAATGCTAAGGCAAGGTTTACAGCAACCGTTGATTTCCCAACCCCACCTTTCCCACTAGTTACTGCTATCACATTTTTATTTAACAATTGGCTCACTCCTTTAGACTAACTAATTACTATGATACAAAAAGAATATGATCACTACTGTGACGATCATCACATTTAACTATTAAAAGATTGTTCAAAAAGGAGATGATTTTCCCCTTTTTTGAACAATCTCTAAGCAAAAAGCGAAGCCGCAACTTAGTTTCAACCCACTTTGGATGCAAGTTCTATAAAAATGAATGCAAAAAATCCTATCTGCTTAGGTATAAGTAGATAGGATTAGATTGTTATTACATTCTACAAATTTCCAAAGGGCAACCTTCACAATGACAAATGTCTTTTAATGCTTGTATATCATTGATTAGAATATAGCCATTTTCCTGACCAAGTATCCCTTTTGTACGCAAGTCCGCTAGCATACGATTCACGCTTTCTCTTGTTGCCCCAATATATTCGCCTAATTCTCCATTCTTTACTTTTTTCGTTATACGAATGTACCTATCAAAAGGTTCGCCATATGAATTTGCCATTCTAATAATCGTAGAAGAGAGAGCACCGAGTTTTCCATGGAATGTGAGATCTCGTAATTTAGACTGTGTGATTTGGTTTAATAGTTGAGTCCATTTCAAGAACTCTACTGCGATTTCTCCGTGTTGCCAAAGGATAACTTCTAAATCCTTCTGTTGAATAACCCCAATGACACAGTCTGTTATGGCCATCGCATTATAACTATAGTTAATTGACATAAAACTGCTTAATTCTCCAAATAAATCTCCATTATCAAACATATTAAGAATATATTCTTTCCCGTCAGAAGTACTTTTTGTTAACTTAATATGACCTTCTTTTATATAAAATAGCTTATCGGCTGTGTCGCCCTCCCAAAATAAATACTTTCCTGCGTCAACGTGCTGTTCATACATAATATCCGTTAAGGCTGATAGTGTTTTTTCTGAAAGGTGAAATGTGTTTTGCTGAATGGTACGATCTAACGTTAGTGACATAAATAATTCCTCCTAACAAACGATTCACTTTATTATAGATGAAAAAAGAAAAGGAAGATGTGATAAAAATCACACTTGAATTACTTTTGGACTTTTATAAAAAATACAACTGTGACAGACTTAACAGTTTTTGTTCCTTCTTAGTTTTATAGTGTAAGAAAAAGGGGGTGAAACCTATGCAATTAACTGGGGTAATTTTAGATAGTGGAAATCACAGTATAGATAATGATCAATTAATTAGCTTACTAAAAATAGGCGAACAGACATTAATTGAGAGACAAGTAGTCGAAATGAAAAAAATTTGCAATGAGGTTATTCTTGTAACGAAAGATCCTTATGTTTATTTGCCTCTACTTGGTAACTCTATCCGCGTGATTACAGATTACTATAAAGGGTCAGGAACAATGAGTGGCATGCATGCTGCTTTCTCTTTGGCAAAGAATGAATCACTATGGATCGTTACTTCTGATATGCCATACCTTAATAAAGATGTCGTCTCGAATATGTTGGATATTAAAAATGAAACAGATGCTCAAATCATTGCTCTTGAATGGAGTGGCCACTTACATCTATACCATGGTGTATATGATCGTTCTTGTTTAGATGTAACAAATGAACTAGTAGAAAAAGAACAACTAGGTTCAATGAATATATTAGAAAAAGTAACATTTAAAGTAATGAATGTAGAAGGTTTTCAAGAGAATGATGGTCTTGTTCCTTTTCTCTTCCGTATTGGAAACAATGAAGATTATCAAAGAGTTTTACAGTTTGAACAGGACCACCATGTTTATTAAGTTTATATAATCTTAAGCGAGATACCTCTTTAGTCACTAAAAGAGATCTCGTTTTTTTATTATAGGTTGTTCCAAAAAGCATATTTTTCATTAGATGTGATGAACGTCACAGTTAATTATAGAGAAAAAATTTTACAATGAACGTATCAAATTAAGAGTAGTTAGTAAGGAGTGGAAAAATGAGCCAGATTGAAAAATCCTTTTATTCAAAATCAAGTATGTATTCATTCGGTATTGTAATGGTCTTAATTTTCTTCATGTGGGTTGGTACCGGAAAATTCTCTCATGTCGATAAGATGTTGTTCGGTTACTTAATCGCATCCTTTGTTTTTGCGATTGGAATGACGATTCGGATGTGTGCATGGGCAGTTCGACCAGCAAGCCATCAAGTGCTTAAAAGAAGTTTCAGTAATATGAAGAAGAAAAAAAGAGCGAATCGCAACTGGAAAGCGATCATGAAAACGTTCATTGATAACATCATTCTTCAAAAGTTCATTTTCAAACGTGGAATTTATAGAGGGATTATGCATTGGCTCATTGCCTGGGGCTGTATTGGTTCGTTTGCCATTACATTTGGTTTAACGTTTGGCTTGATGCATTTTAAACTCGTAGATCCCCAAACCTATCAGATGGTAGTGATGGGAATTCCTACTATTAAGATGGCTGCACATGGAATATTTGCAGAATTAGTTTACAACGGTTTAAACCTTACAGCCATGATGGTGTTAATCGGTGTAACGATGGCGTTAATTAGACGCTCTAAAAACGAAGATGTAAAGGTTACCCAGCGTGTAGAATTTGATTTGTTTCCTTTATATGTCCTACTTACGGTTACAGTAACAGGATTGTTGCTTACTGTCTCTTATAAATTTTTAGGAGGCTTCATGCATAGCTATTTAGCTCTTGTCCATCAAATCACGGTAGTTATTTTCTTAGTCTTTTTCCCATTTGGCAAACTGTTTCACCTACCGGTACGACCGCTCACTACAGCTGTGCCAATGAATTATCAAGAAGTGGTTGGTGTTGACACGAGAGAGTGTAAATCATGTCAAGCACCTTACAGCAATGATGATCAAATTGCTGATGTGAAAGAAATTCTTGAAGCACAAAGCTTTAACTTACAGTTAGAGGATGGCTCGTACCTCGCAGACTATTGTCCGAGTTGTCGAAGAAGAATTCGTGTAATGAAGCAATTAAACATTCAATCTATTTTACCTTCTCCAAACGGCCCGATTCAAACAAATAGCGGAATTCATATCCCAGGGTTTGGACAAAAGCGAGAAGATTCTTATTATGAGAAAACGGAGGACCAATAAATGAGTGAATTTCTTGTAAAAGATGGAGTTAAAAATTTACACAAACCAGGTGAGAAACTTGTGACAACCCATTGCTGCTATTGTGGCATGCAATGTGGAATGCATATTCGAGTAAATGAAAAAACAGGGAACGTAGTAGGAGTTGAGCCACGTTACGATTGGCCGGTTACACTTGGGAAAATGTGTCCAAAAGGTGTAACAGCCTATCAAACTGTCAACCATAAAGAGCGAATCTTAAAGCCATTGATTAAAAAGAATGGGGAATTTGTTGAGTCAAGCTGGGAAGAAGCGTACGATTTAATTGAAAAAAACTTTAAAAGACTTCAAAAAGAGCACGGGAAAGATGCAGTAGGTGTATTCGGCGGAGTGTCCATGACAAATGAAAAATGCTACTTAGTAGGTAAATACGCTCGTGTTGGTATTGGTACGAGATTCTTAGATTATAATGGCAGGTTCTGTATGTCTTCAGCTGCGGGTGGGCTCATGAAAACGCTTGGCATTGACCGGGGTTCAAGTTTACCATTACCAGAATTCGAACATACAGATTGCTTATTTATGGCAGGTTCAAATACGGCTGAATGCCATCCAACGATGATTCAGTGGTTATGGAAGGCGAAGGATAAAGGAGCAAAGTTAATAGTTGCCGATCCGAGGGAAACGGCAACAGCCCGAGTTGCTGATGTTCACTTAGACTTAAAGCCTGGATCTGATTCAGCGTTAGCAAATGGCATTATGCATTTATTAGTCGAAGAAGGCTATGTTGATGAAGAGTATGTAAATGAAAAGTGTAACAATTATGAAGAATTAAAAGCGATGGTTAAGAAATTCACACCTGAATATACAGAATCGATCACAGGAGTGTCTAAAGAAAAAATTATTAAAGCTGCTCATATATATGGTAAATCACCTCGCTCCATTATGACGTTCTGTCGAGGAATTGAACAACAAAACAAAGGGGTAGACAATGTAACGTTATATACGTCTATGGCATTACTTAGAGGTCAAATTGGGAAATTTGCGTCTGGTGTAGCGACGATTACAGGACAAGGAAATGGTCAAGGTGGTAGGGAGCATGGGCAGAAAGCAGATGCTCTACCTGGCTATCGGAAAATTGATAATCCAGAACATGTCAAATATGTTGCAGGAGTATGGGGAATAAAGCCAGAAGAAATGCCAAAGGCCGGAGTCTCTGCATACGAGATGTTTCATGAAATTCAAAACGAGAACATTCGTGCGATGCACATAATGTGCAGCAATCCAGCCGTATCGGCACCAAATTTAGAATATATTTGGGATGGATTAAAGAAACTTGATTTTCTAGTAGTAAGTGATTTCTTTTTATCTGAAACTGCTGAATTTGCAGATGTCATTCTTCCAACGACAACATGGGCAGAGGACGAAGGAACAACTACGAATTTAGAGGGCCGTGTCATTCGAGTACGAAAAGTAACAGATCCAGTAGGAGAATCGAAGACGGATTGGCAAATCATGAGTGATATCGCGAAGAGAATGGGGAAAGAAAGATATTTTCAATACGACAACCCGAAACAAATTTTTGAAGAATTGAGATTAGCTTCAAAAGGGGGCAAAGCAGATTATTATGGCATTACTTGGGAGCGAATCGATAAAGAGGATGGTGTTTTCTGGCCGTGTCCGTCAGAAGATCATCCCGGTACACCAACGATGTTCAAAGATAAGTTTGGAACGGAAGATGGAAAAGCAAATTTAGCAGCTGTCGATTGGGCGGAGCCTGGAGAAACACCATCTAAGGATTACCCACATATTTTAACGACCGGACGTGTTGTTTTTCATTATTTATCAGGAACGCAAACGAGACGTGTTGACTTCTTAATGCAACAATGTCCGTTACCATATATTGAGATTCACCCTGAATTAGCAAGTCAATATAACATTTCTAACGGAGAGAAGGTTTTAGTAACGACTCCCCGTTCTAATATGACCGTTGAAGCACGAATTACGAAAGCTATACGAAAAGATACGCTATTTATTCCGTATCACTGGGGCAAGGAGCTTGCTGCGAATCTGTTAACCAATCCTGCTTTAGACCCTGTATCAAGAATGCCAGAATTTAAAGTGGCTGCGGTTAAACTGGAAAAAATATAAATTAGAAGCTAAATGGGGGAACAGTTTATGGATAAAATTATGTACCTTGAATTTGAACGCTGTATCGGCTGCCGTGCTTGTCAAGCGGCCTGCCGAGAGTGTGGTGACCATGATGCAAAAGAACGGAATTATGTAGATTACATTGATTTTACAGAAAGCAGACAGACGTTTCCAATGATGTGTATGCAGTGTAAGGATCCAGCTTGTGCTAGGGTCTGTCCGGCGAATGCGATTCAAATTACGGAAGAAGGGGTTGTATTATCTGCGATGGACGAAAAGTGTATTGGCTGTCGCAACTGTACATTTGCCTGTCCGTTCGGAATTCCTAAATTTGATTTTGAAGAAAACAAAATGTATAAATGCGACATGTGTTATGACCGTTCAAAATATGATATTGCTCCAATGTGTGCATCCGTATGCCCGAGTGAAGCGATCCGGTTCATTGATTTTGAAGAGATGCAATCATTACGGAGACGTCGTACTCAAATGAATTTAATCGAAGGTAAGAAACCAAGTGAACAAGATAAATGGAAGTATGTACCTGAATTTTTCGGAGTCTATTCAGATTAGTAAGGAGGTAAATAATGACTGACAAAAAATGCAAACGAGCGAAACATAAAAGTAAAGGCGATATGGTGAATTTAACGGATAATATAAGTCGTTATGACGACTTGAAATTCAATAGAAGAGCCTTTTTAAAGTCAGCAGTAGGGGCGTCTGTAGCTCTTGGTCTGGCTACGTTGCCTTTTTCTGTGAAAGCCTTTTTAGGAGACTTTGAAGATGAGCGAGAGCTAGTAGAAATTGCAAAACTAGATTCTTTACCGAAAGGATCTTCTATCACATTCAACTATCCAACTGAAAATGACCCAGCTTTACTCGTTCATACAAAAGCAGGGGAGTTAAAAGCTTATAATAGTGCATGTACTCACTTAATGTGTCCGGTATTTTACGAAAAGGAGGAGGAAGTATTGCTTTGTCCTTGTCATCAAGGGTACTTTGATTTAAATAATGGGCATCCTTTGGCTGGACCTCCGCAACGCGAACTACCATTAATCGAAATAGAAGTTCAAAATGGAGTGGTATATGCCGTCGGAAGGAAGATTCGCCATGGGTAAAAAAATTTGTTGGACGATTATTTTTATAACACTGGCTCTGAATGTGGTAATGTTGCAATGGACAATTGAGGCGTATTTAGGGTTAGAGTTTGAGCGTGTTTTTCGTTATACAATTATTGCTATGATTTCATCACTTCTTGCATTAGTTACATTATTTAGGTGGAGAAAGGTTGAATATTAGTAATGGGGATGTCTACTGTATTTGTAGGCATTTTCCTATTTTATTTATTGGATGATCAATACTCAATTTACTTCTTATTCTATAGGTGATACGATTATTAAGATAAAGGAATGAAAGTGAGGGTGTTTATATTGGAAAGAAAAGAACAAAAAATGGTCCGTTTCTTTGAACAATTAAGTCCTGTGAATAAACAATTAATGCTCACTAAAGGAACGGAAATTACTGTACAATCTGGTTCTGTTCTTTTTTCCGAAGGAGATGCCCCTAAGTATATTTATCTAATTTTATCTGGACTGATTCGGTTAAGTAAGTTGACTTCAGATGGAAAAGAATTTTCTGTGAGTCTTCTGCAAAAAGATGAATTAGCTGGAGAAACAGGATTGTTTAATGAGTTATCTGTTACGGTTACAGCAACTCTTGAAGAAGAGGCGCAATTAATTCGTTATGAACGAACGGCATTAGAGGAATTATTTAAAGAGAATGGGGAACTGGCTGTTGCTTTTATGAAGTGGTCTGCCATCCAAAACCAATCAACACAATCAAAATTTCGCGATCTTATTTTATGTGGTAAAAAAGGCGGGCTATACTCAACTCTCATTCGCTTTAGCAATTCCTATGGCGTGCAGCATGAGAACGGAATTCTTATCAACGTCAACCTTACAAATGTTGAGATTGCTAATTATATTGGTACAACTCGTGAAGGCGTGAATCGATTGATGAATGAGTTGAAAAAGGAAAACATTATTTTCTATGAAAATAACAATATTGTGATCCATGATATTCAGTTTTTAAAGGATTTTTTACAATGCGGCGATTGTCCAGTTGAAATATGTACTATATAAGAAATTGTTCAAAATTCAACTTTGAACAATTTCTATAAGAGAATGTAGCTGTTAAGGTGATACCTTAACAGCTATTTTTATTTATGGACATTTGCGAAATAGAAAAATGTTTGAAGTGTGTTTATGAATTTATTGAAAAAGTACAGATGAAGTAAGAGTAAATAAAGTAAAGATTCCTAGATTTTTTAATGTTGAATTTTTCAAAAAGAACTCCTCCTAATGATGGTCTCTGTTAATTAGAGTTAATAATAGATCTAAATAAAATGTAAGAGTTTTAGTTAGGAAATGTAACATAGATAAACATATATTAAAATTACCCCTTAATAATTGTTAGTAAAACACTAGAGAAAGCTCGGGATCCAGAAAATAAATTTAATTTTCAAAAAAATACCATTGGTATTTACTTTGTCAAAATATCTGACAAGGTTATAGATTGTTTTGAACATTGCATCTAAAATTTAATTTGTACTCAAGAGAGTCTTGAAAAAATAATGCTCTTGTTGTTAGCAATAAAAATTATCAAACGACAAGAGAACTAAATCGAGAAAGATCTTTCTATATAATACGAATATTAAGCAACTAGAGGAGGTTTACAAATGAAATCCCGTGGTCAAACATCGGCATTATTATTGTCAACATTAGCGATGATTATTTCTTTTGCGGTTTGGTCCGTCTTTTCCCCAATCGCTTCTACTTTACAAGAGCAGTATCAACTAAGTGAGACTCAAAGAAGCTTAATCATTGTCATTCCCATTTTATTAGGTTCTGTCATGCGTATTCCTATTGGGATTATCGCTGATAAGTACGGCGCCAGAAAAGTATATACATTGACGATGCTTTTTAGTATTTTCCCAATGATTGCAGCAGGGTTTGCAAACTCATTTGGTGCCTTGCTATTTTGGGCCTTTCTAATCGGTATGGCTGGTACGACATTTACGATTGCCATAACCTATGTCACAAAGTGGTATCCAGCTGATAAACAAGGACTAGTTTTAGGTATTATCGGTATTGGTAATTTAGGGACTGCAGTTGCTTCTTTTACCGTTCCTTCAATAGTGAATTTATTTGGATTACATTGGGCGTTTTGGGGGCTAGCAATTGCGCTTGGCATTATGACTTTGATTTTTTGGCTAGGGACGAAAGAATTACCTAAGCCTAAAGAGGTAAAAACTCTAAAAGAGGCTTTGTCAGTAACAAAGTATAGAGCTACTTGGGTTTTATCTTTATATTACTTTTTGACTTTTGGTGGATTTGTTGCATTTGGTTTTTATTTACCTACTTTATTACAAGAAACGTTTAACTTTTCACCTGTTAATGCAGGATTTAATGTGGCAATATTCGTCGTTGCTGCTACTTTAATTAGACCATTCGGTGGTTATCTGGCTGATAAAATCGGTGCTAACCAAGTGATCGCCTTTTTGTTTACAGGAATCATTCTAAGTGCATTAATAATGTCTTTTACTTTAGAGAACTTTCCTTTGTTTAGTATTACTTGTCTTACAATGGGACTGTTACTAGGTGCAGGAAATGGAGCTGTATTTAAACTTGTGCCAGAAGTTTCTCCTAATAATACAGGAGCTGTTACAGGTATTATTAGTGCAATTGGTGGGATTGGTGGATTTTTTCCTCCACTTGTTATGGGTGTAATAAAAGAAGCAACTGGGAGTTATAGTTTTGGATTTATCTTATTAGCTTTATTTGCTGCAGGATGTTTATTCGTAAATATTTTTTCTGTTCTTCGAGCAAATCTAACGACTGTACGAGCTAACAAAGTAAATTAAGTATTGAATCACAGTGAACCATAAAGAAAACGGATAAAATAAAGAAAGACTGACTGAAATGTCAGTCTTTCTTTATTTTATCCGTTTTATAATAGTCAGGAGGGATCTAGTCGTGATCAATTAACCGCAAACATTTATCACATTGATTCAAGTATGATTCATGCATTTCCTCCATACTCTTTCCACAATCTGTACATATTTTCGGATCGATATTTCTGAAATATTCAGGTGTAGGTGTCATGATTAATCCCTCCAATGTTTTGTTATTTGTATTGTATTATAACAGTTGTAATAATGCAATGCTGTTTTATAATAAAATTTGAATAATTCTGCAAAATATTGTACTACAACACACGTCGAATAATCGGTTATTTAGCCCTTTGTTTTAACCATTCAATCTCTTCTTGATGTGAGATTCCCTCATTTTTGGGTGTTTCTAAAACAAAAGGAATCGTTGATAATATGTTTGAGTTAAGAAGTTGCTTAAGTTGGTCTTCGGTGATTTGTCCAGATAGAAGATTAGCATGACGATCTTTTCTTGAACCAGAGGGATACTTGGAATTATTAAAATGAATCGCCTTAAGATGAGGAAAATAGTCAAGTTCGATCCCTTTCAATTCTAATTCCGACCAGTTTTCACCATTCCATATACCACTTGCATATGCATGGCATGTATCGAGGCAGAATCCTATTTTCTCTGGATAATCAGTAAGCTTGCGAACGTGAACCATTTCTTCTAGGGTAATTCCCATATCTGACCCTGTCCCCGCATTGTTTTCAATTAGTAATTGCGCATTGCCATCCCACTGCGATAAGACGTTGTTAAGCATATCGATCATTTTTGTATATCCAGCTATTGAATCCAGCTTCTTTGTTGTCCCAAAATGAACGACTACACCAACTGATCCGCAAGCTTCTGCAATTTCAAGATCGTTTACAAGCGATCGAATAATTTGTGTTTCTATTTCCCTGTTATCTGGGATTAGCTTTGTCGGATAAGGGGTATGGAAAATGGATAGGATGCTATGCACCGAACAAAATGATGCACAACTTGAGGCATCTTCTTTATCAAAATCTTTTACGGTAAGGCTTCTTGGATTTTTCGGAAAAAACTGAAACGCTGTCGCACCTAAATTATAGGCAGTTTTCGCTGCTTGATGGTATCCATTACGAATACTTACATGACTACCGAAGTACATTTTTTCACCTACTTACAATATAAAGTGGAAATTTGTTATCCTATTCATTATGATAACATCAGTCAAAATACATGCATGGACGATCAAAATATCTTGAATAATAATAATGGAGGCGATAAAAGTGAGTATTGAGAGGTTTTCGCGCCAGGTTAAAAATTTGGAAACAGCTACGTTTGGAATGGGCTGATTTTGGGGACCTGATGCTCGGTTCGGGCATTTATCAGGTGTAATTCGTACACGTGTTGGCTATGCAGGGGGAACAATAGAAAATCCTACATATCGACAAATGGGTGACCATACAGAAACGATTGAAATAGATTTTGATCCGACTCTCATTTGTTTCGAACAAATAATGGAGGTATTTTGGGAAAATCATCATCCATCAAGAAGACGCGGTTATGGAGGAAGACAATACATGTCGCTTCTGTTATATCACAATGAAATACAGAAAAATGAAGCATTGCAAATAAAAAGAAAGTGGGAGAAGATTCGAGGTGAGGTTATTCCAACTGAGATAAAGTCTTTTACTCAATTTTTTCTCGCGGAGGAGAAGCATCAAAAATATTATTTAAAACGATATAAAACAGCCTATGAAGCAGTAAGAGAATTATTTACGACACACGACCAATTTGTACATTCAACATTGATTGCACGCTTAAATGGATTTGTTCGTGAATTCGGTACGTTATCTGATTTAAAGACGGAAATTGAAACATGGGGTCTTTCTAAATCCGATCAGATACGGATACTCGAAACACTTAATTTACTAAAATGGTAAAGGGGAGAGTGTGAGGTAAATGTACGAACTAGCTACGTTTGGAGGTGTCATTTCTGATTCATGGTTCCTCCATTTGTTGAATTACCTAGAGTTGAGGAAGGGGTCTACGTTGATATAGTTTCGGGTGAACCTTTGTTTACTTCGCTTGATAAGTTTGATTCAGACTGTGGCTGGTCGACTTTTTCACAGCCAATTATGCACTATCAAATTAAAGAAAAGCTGGATAAGAGTCATGGTATGTTAAGAAGTGAACTTCGAAATAAAATAAGGAATTCTTATTTAGGCCACGTGTTTGAAGATGGACCGAAAAATAGAGGGAGGCGCCGTTATTGCATTAATTCTGCTTCACTACGATTTATCAATAAGAAGGATTTAAAGCGAGAAGGATACGGGGAATATATGTATTTGTTTTATAAGAATTACTTTTGAGACTTTTATTTTAGATAGCTATAAGCAAAAAGAGTCAATTTCCAAAGTTTCAAAACTTTGAAATCGACTCTCTCTTTAATTATGCTGCCGTTTGTTCTACTTTTTTTCTGAAATACCATTTTAAAAATGGTGGAACGAAAATCACAATTAATAAGATACGTGTTAGTTGGAGTGCACTGACAATGGCGGGGTCTGCACCGACCATGGAGGCTGTTAGCACCATTTCAATCAACCCTCCTGGAGCAACACTTAAAATAGCAGTAGCAAGATTTATGGTTGTGAAGTTTGCTAATAATGTCCCGAAGCCAAATGATACAATGATAAGGATGAGCGCGATAGCAAAATAAACAAGACAGTATTTTCCGCCTTTTTTCAAATCTGCGAATGATATGTTCTTCCCAAGGCCGACCCCTACCGAAATTTGACCGGTGATGAGCAAAAAATGTGGAATGCTACCTAAGTCTGCAGAACTTATACTTAAAATAGCAGTTATTACAAGTGGTCCAATAACTAAACCAGCAGGGATTTTATCTTGCAACAGAATTCCTGCTATAATAGGAAGAATAAACCATAAGTAATTCCACCCTCCATACATAAAGCTTTCTGATGCTGATATCCCACCTATATTTCCTGAAGACTCAGAAAAAAAGTAAACAATGGCAGAAGGTACGATAAATAGAACTGTTAACAACCGAACAGTTTGGAAAATGACCACTAATGAAGATTGCGCATTGAGGTTTTCGCTCGCTAAGGTCATTTCTGTTAATCCACCAGGGATTGAACCGAACACACTTGTGATTTTATCAACATTGATCCAGTTCGTAACGGTAGCGCTAATGAAAATGCTTATCATGATAAGGATGATTGTTAGAAATACGTATGAAAGGAAATTAGGACCAACGATAAGGAACGTTTCGGCTGTGAAATATAACCCGAAGTATGTTCCGAGTACAATAAACCCACCATTTTTGATCGTCTTAGGCCAGTAGGATTCGCGTTTTGTAAACCCTTTCCAGAGCATAACAAATGTCATTGCTCCTAAAACCCAAGGGAGTGGTAAGTCTAATAAATAAAACAAGTAGCCACCTAAGAAACCTAGTAAGCTAGTTTCGAATATTCGATACATGTTAGTTATGTTCATGTTTAACTCCTTTAGCTCACTAGTGTTGCATAAAAATTGACGGAATTTTCAGTTTTCACATTTATCCTGCTTAGAGCCAAAAAGGTAAATACCT
>NZ_JAWRVL010000026.1:0-57980 GCF_036663595.1 Halalkalibacter lacteus | reverse complement strand
GTGGCGGAATTGGCAGACGCGCTAGACTTAGGATCTAGTGTCTTATGACGTGGGGGTTCGACTCCCTTCACCCGCACTTATTTCAAAATTATAAAAGGGCACTTTCTATGTGAAGTGTTCTTTTATAATTTTTTTTGTATACAAACATATTGTCATTAAAAGCGTCTTCTACGACCTAAGAGATATGCTGTGGAATGTCAACACTAAACTGAACAAACTTTTAAAGGTTGATCAACTTGGATAAAGGCATTACATGTTACAATCAAGTTATCTTATTTGGTAGAAAGTAAATAAGTAGAATCAAGATGAAGGTATTATTAAATTTTAGTAATAGTAAGATAAGGAAACTAGAAAAAATGAAGAAAACTATACAACTGATTCTTCGAGTAGTTTTTTTCGCATGCTGCATTCTTACTTCTGTTAAATACTGCATCGGCCTAAGTTGATATTCGTCCTTAAAAATTGAATTAAGAAAACGTGTACTAATACCCATCCGAGAAGAAATACTCTCAACTGTAAGAGGCTCAAAATACAACGTTTCGATAAATTAATTGCTTTACTCGTTTGGCAAGTAAGAGTCTAGAAAAAGTAATTGCTTATCCCCATTTTGAACCCCTACCTTCATTTGCTTAATGATTGAGTGAAGGTCTTCTCCTTTTTCAGTTAATGAATATTCTACTTTAACAGGGACTGTAGGATACACAGTCCTTATAAGAATTTCATTTTTCTCCATGTGGCGCAAAGAATCGGTCAAAGCTTTCGGACTAATTCCTTTTACCGCTTTTTGCAATTCACCAAATCGTTTGGTTCCACAAAATAATTCTCTTAGAATCAGAAAAGACCACTTGGAGCCAATAATATTTTGAAAGTTCGAATCTATGTTATAGTTTTACATGTATAGGCTTTCTTTTACTAGTTTAAAAGCGAGAATAAAGTCACAATACTGAATCAATTTAAAAAAGGAGTGAATATCTTGACAACTTTATCGTTACTTGTCCAGCGTTTTGAAGAAAGAAATCCTTTGCCGCCGCTTTGTCCACAAGAAGCTTGGAACGAAGAGATTACGAAAGAAATTGAAGAATTAACTGCTCAACAATTAATTGGAAAAGAAAATCCATCACAGCTAGCAATGGAGGCTGTTAAATCAGGGCTCTTGTTATGGAATGATGAGTTGAATTTATCTCATACGATATCACAAGGTATTTCTAATGAATTAGGAAGTTACTGGCATGGGATTATGCATCGTCGTGAAGGAGACTTTAGTAATGCTAAATACTGGTTCAAAAACGCAGGCAACCATCCTATTTATCCTTTCTTGTACGAAAAAGCAAGTGTTATCTCAGCGGAAGTAAAGTCATGGGGCGAATGGGATCCAAGCCGCTTTATTGACGCAGTTGAGCATGTAGTCACGAATGGATTGGAATCAAGTACTGAAGCTGAAACACTTCGTCAGATTCAAGTGCTTGAAATTGCATTATTTCTGAAATTTAGTCAAGATGTTTAAAGAGAAAAAGGATAGATAAAGCGGTGATGATACCGGGTTTTATCTATCCTTTTCTTTTACATTAATAATCTAGTAGACATAAAATATTGCTTACACCTGTACGCCCTTTATTTCGATTTTAGAATATCCTCAATCTTCGCTAATTCCTCATCGGAAAAATCAAGATTATCTATTGCTTTCACATTTTCTTCTATTTGACTAACTTTACTTGCACCAATTAATGCAGTTGTGATTCGACCTTCACGAAGCACCCATGCTAAGGCCATTTGAGCTAGACTTTGGCCGCGATCTCTAGCGATGTTCCCTAACTGTTGAACTTTGTTAATCACATTTTCTGTCACTTGATCTTTAGATAGAAAACTATTTGATTTTGCGGCACGCGAATCTGTTGGGACTCCGTTTACATATTTGTTCGTTAACAATCCTTGCTGTAGTGGACAGAAAGCGATAGAGCCAACTTTCTGTTCCTGTAACACATCTTGTAATCCATCTTCTTCGACCCATCGATTTAACATCGAATAGCTTGGTTGATGGATGAGCAATGGAGTTCCTAGATTGTCTAAAATCTTAATCGCTTCTGCTGTTTGTTCAGCATCATAGCTTGAAATTCCTATATATAATGCTTTCCCTTGACGAACAATTTGATCAAGAGCTCCCATTGTTTCTTCAAGTGGAGTATTAGGATCAGGGCGATGAGAATAAAAGATATCGACATAATCTAAGCCCATTCTCTTTAAACTTTGGTCTAGGCTTGCGATTAAATATTTTTTTGAACCCCATTCACCGTATGGACCATCCCACATGTGATAACCAGCCTTAGTCGAGATAACAAGCTCATCACGATATGGGGCAAAATCGGTTTTTAAAAGGGAACCAAACATCTCTTCAGCTGAACCTGGTGGTGGTCCATAATTGTTTGCAAGGTCAAAGTGGGTGATTCCTAAATCGAATGCTCTGCGAAGCATGGCACGTCCATTTTCAAACGCGTCTACGCCTCCAAAATTATGCCATAACCCTAGTGAAAGAGCTGGCAGTAGCAGTCCTGAATTTCCGCAGCGATTGTATTTCATATTGCTATAGCGTTCTTGGTTAGCTAAATAAGTCATTGTTTAAAACTCCTTTTTATGTAATAAATTAGTTTTTTATCTATCGACTTTAATATTTTCAACCCATGGATTGTTCTGATCATCTTTAATATCGAAAGCCCTTTCAAAACTTAGGATATCACAGTAGAAATGTAAAGATTTATCCATATCTTAAACAGTTAATGGTACGTGTCCTAGTCCTTTAATCATGAAAGCCAACTCCTCCTCGTTGTCTTACTAATGAATCTTACTCTTTTAGTTTATATAAAAGAATCCCTTATTAACAGTAGTGAAATGAATTAAATATAATTACATTTAGTTTACTAACTAACAATTTTATAGTTGCTATATCGTGTAAGGTAGAGATGGATATAAGTAGTGTTTTATTAAGAAGCATGTGAAATGAGCCCTTTTATGAAATTACATTTTAATGAGCAATAGAATCTGAGTGGCAATAAGAATACACTATACTAGGGAATAGAACTCTTAATGAGGTGAGTCTGATTAAATAATTCGAGATATACAGAGTAAGCTACTTCTTAAAGTGGATTTGGAAAAGAAACTCTTTTGTAAGGATGCTATTTCTATGAAGTGAGTTCCGTCTCAGGTTTTTAACTATAAGAAATAGGAACGTAAGGAGTGAGAACAATCAACCAATCAATTTGGATACAAAATCATCGAGATCAGATAGAAGCGACGTATTATCACCTGCACTCAATCGCCGAATGTAGCTTCCAAGAAATTGAAACGACGAAATTTTTATGTGATCAGATTGAGAAAATGGGAATACTATATTCGACATTTTCTGACCATACCGGTTTAGTAGCAACGTGGCGAGGGAATGAAGAAGGTCCTGTTGTGGGGATAAGAGCAGACCTAGATGCTTTATGGCAAAATGTTGACGGAATCTGGAAAGCAAACCATTCATGTGGACATGATGCCCATGCAACGATGGTGCTTTACGCGATTCAGATGTTAAAAGAATTGGAATATAAACCAAAGGGTACGTTAAAAGTTATCTTTCAACCGGCTGAGGAAACAGGTAAAGGAGCCAAGGCTTTCATAGATAAGGGTGTTATAGACGATGTTGATTATTTACTAGGTATACATGTTAGGCCAATCCAAGAGCTAACATTAAAACAAGCTGCACCTGCAATTTATCATGGAGCGACAAAGGTGTTAAAAGGGAAGGTAAAAGGCGTTCAAGCCCATGCAGCTAGACCTCATCTCGGGATAAATGTGTTAGATTCGATTGCGGCTATGATTCAAGCTGTTAACTCAGTGAAAATGGATCCTACGATTTCGAGTTCAGCGAAAGTAACGATGGTCCAAGCTGGTGGGAAAAATATGAATATTATCCCTGATGAAGCGGTCTTTGGAATTGACTTACGTGCGGAAACGAATGAAGCAATGGAATTGCTTGAAGAGAAGGTGCGTAAAGCTGTTTTTTCAGGCGTATGCTTTAACGGTGCAGAAGTTGAAATAGAAACAACGGTGTCAATGGTCGCAGCTAAATCGAACAATTGGATGGAAACAGTTGTACATGAAGCGATTGAAGAAGTGTTAGGGAGTGAAGGAACTTTTCCACCAATAAAAACTCCTGGGGGAGAAGATTTTCATTTTTACTCTGTTTATCGACCGGAAATAAAAGCAACAATGATCGGATTAGGGGCTAATTTAACACCGGGCTTGCACCATCCTAATATGAACTTTGATTTACTGGCTTTACATGACGGCGTGCAAATTATAGCGAAGTCACTTGTGAAAATATTTGAGAAACAAGAAAACTAAAAGTAACCATTCGTTAATAGAATCTAATAAAGGGATCCAGTAAATGAGAGGGCACTGAAAAAGCTGTTGAGGACACTCTCTCAACAGCTTACATGTTTTTTTATTTTTTTTTCGAGCTTTCTTCCTTATCTGGGGGGTGTCCTGCTTCTACATGGGAACGGAAATCTCCTTCATAGAGATATGAGCCTTCAAATGATAACGTTTGTTCCACCTCTTGTTTATCTTTATTCATCAGAACGACTCCATCGATCCAGTTGATTTCTGATATCCAATTAGTGGAGAGAGGAACGACTTGTTTGGAGAGAAATCCTCCAATATCGATTTCCAAAAAGCGAATGTCCCATGATTGGTGGTCAATGACTAAATCGGTTATTTTTCCTACTTCTTTGTTTTTTGCATACACTTTACATCCTATCAATTCACTACTCGTTCGTAATACGTGATGTGTCTGATTGAGCTGTACTAGCTCCTGTTGATCGTCTGCACTTGTAAAAACACCATTCATTGGACTTCCACTAAGGTTTTCTCCTTCTATTGGTGGAGCTATTTGATCTTTCCAATAAAGACTCCAACCATAGTAATGATTTAGTTTCTTTTCGTATGCTAGAGAAAGTGGTGAATGATCGCTTAGTTTTGGACTGTTTTTGAGCTGTTCTTTAGTTATAGTGACTTCTATCATTTGTTCAGGAATATTGATTGCGGCAAATGCTTTTGGACTAAGTAATCCGGTTCCACCGAAAAACCATTTTCTTGTGTTTATTGCAAAATAGCGGATCATTAAATTGCTTGCTTCAAAATAAAAGTCGTCAATGGATCCAAGTTCACCGTCTTTCGAAAGCAAAGAAAATGTTTGAAGATTACTTGACTTTAGATACATTGTAATCGCCCCTTTAACCAATTGTATTAATCCTTTCCCACTGTAAAATAAAGATAAACATTTATATGAATGGAAGATCGGGTCTCTAAATAAATATATAGAAAGAAACTGTTACTTTAGAGAGGTGGACTTACTTATGTATGGTCAACAGTCAAATTACAATCAGAACCGTCAAGGGCAAACAGTAATAAGAAATCAAAATCAGAATATGAAAGTAGTAGGAGAAGGGACCGTCACAACAACGCCTGATCGTGTACTTATCACGTTAGGGGTTGTTACAGAGGACAAAAGTGTTGTTGCGGCTCAGCAGGAAAATGCTGCAGCTATTACAGCTATTATTCAAGGGCTTACGGAGTTGGGTATTCAAGAAGAAAGCATTCAAACGACCGTTTATCGGATTGACCCTCAGTATGACTTTATTGAAGGAGAGCAAGTGTTTCGTGGTTACAGAGTTGCTCATTTACTGCAAGTAACTATTGATCAGGTGGAACTAACGGGTACGATTATTGACTCAGCTGTTGAAAATGGAGCTAATTCGATTGCGTCTATCACCTTTACGATGAGAGATCCATCGAGTATTTATCTTGCTGCCTTAACAAATGCACTGGAAAATGCACGAGAAAAAGCAAAGGTAATCAGCAACACTCTTGGCGTTACCCTTAATCCAACACCTATACAAGTAAAGGAACTAAATCAAACAATCGCTCAACAAGCGTATCCAAAAGTTCTTTCAGCTCAAGTAGGGAGCACGCCAATACAAGAAGGGCAACTTACTATAGAAGCTGCTATAGAAGCTGAATTTGTCTATTTCAATTGAATGGTTATCAAATAGAGGCGGCTTAGGTAAGTTGCCTTTATTTGTATGTAAGTTGAGATATTATCAAAATAGATCGAAACAGCAACAAGGATTTTGGCAAAGAAAAGCGATTTTCTTCTTGTTTTGTCATGTGCTTGAAAGCTAGGTTCATTTCATAGTAGGCTTTTCATAGACTGATAAGTTAAGGGGAGGGCCAGCTATGAATAAGATTTTAATCGCAATATTAGGTGTGATCGTATTAGCGGTAAGTGTCTACTTTGTAAGCTTTCAGCAAGGTGTGAATGAAGAAGCAACTCAGTCAATAGA
Organism: Halalkalibacter lacteus; assembly: GCF_036663595.1. Taxonomy (NCBI): domain Bacteria; kingdom Bacillati; phylum Bacillota; class Bacilli; order Caryophanales; family Bacillaceae; genus Halalkalibacter; species Halalkalibacter lacteus. Next base: position 51,600 of record NZ_JAWRVL010000026.1, on the reverse strand, counting down.
AGAGTGGGAGTCAGAAGAAATGAAAACATTAGAAACTATTGAAAATACAAATGATGAATCTACTAATGAATCTTTAGAAGAAGACAATGATCAATCTGTACTAAGTGTTGAAGAGACGACAAAACAAGTTGCTTACCAAGAAGGGACAGAAACTGCGGTGAAATCAATGATTGCCAAGCAACATGAATATTTAAATCAGTTAGCAGGGTGGGGAAATGCTGAGAAATTGGATTGGCTTACACTAAAGGAAGATCAAGAGTGGCAGCAACTGAAAGACGATATTGTTTGGTTACAAGAGAGTGGGTTTGCTCAATCTGTCGTTTTGACTGATATGGAGAATGCTCTTGAATTTTTAACTGTGGCAAGTACAGGTGATTCTATGTCATTACGTTATTTACATCGGATTTTTCATGATTTAGATGCTAATATGAATGGACAAGAAGTAGATAAAGTTTGGGACGTTACTCAGGCATTTGGTAATGAGTCACAACAAAAGCAGTTACATGCTTATTTGGCAACTGATAGAGATTGACGCATTCTTTAGATTGTTATGTTAAATGTTATGCTAGAATCCCCTACGTAATTATTATATGCTTAAGTAAATAGAGAATCTTTTAAGCAGGTAGTGAATAATGATGAGCAATAAGAAAAAAGGGAAAATTTTTGGAGCTAGATTGATTAAAACGGGAATCGCCGTATTTCTGACAGCGAAGATTTGTTATGTATTAGATTTACCCGTTGTTTTTGCTGTTATTATTGCCATTGTAACAATTGAAAGGACGGCATCAGATTCCATTCGAAAAGGAATGATACGTTTTCCGGCTGCGTTAATTGGTGCCAGTCTTGCGATGACATTTACTTTTTTGTTTGGACAAAGCCCCCTAACGTACACTCTTGCAGCAGTATTTACCATTTTTATTTGTATCAAGTGTAAATTAGAAGCAGGGGCCCTCATCGCAACGATTACTGCCGTAGCAATGATTTCTGTTACATATGATCATTATTTTTTAACGTTTATTGAAAGAGTTGGCACGACGATTATCGGATTGGTTGTCTCAACCCTAGTTAATTTTTTTATTTTACCAGCTAGATTCTCAGAGGTAATCAAACAGCGAAATCATGAATTATATCTCGAAACAGCTAATCTCTTAAAAAAAAGAACAAAAGAGCTCATAACCGAAAAAAAGCCAATATCGAAGAAAACTCAAAAAGAGTATCAAAGGATTACTAGTGAGTTGGCTAAATCGGTTCAGTTGTGTCATTATCAACGTGAAGAATGGAAATATCATCGTCATTCAACTGCTGAATTAAGATCATTTATTTTTGAAAAAAAGAAATTAGATCAATTACAACAAATCCATTATTACTTGGGACATATCATTTCTGTACACATAAAAGAAAACAATTTCACCAATTCGCAATTATTATTGCAAACAATTGATTCAACAGTAGAGGTATTAAAAGCATCAGGGAATGAAATTCCAAAAGAGCATTTACAAAACATTAATGAGCTAGATAAAAGGTTTTGGGATACAAATGATGTGGAGCAACCATTAGAGAAGAAATATCATCATCATTTCACATCAGAGACAGTGATCCTATTTGTCATTCTTTCTATCCATGATGTGCTTGAAGAATTAGAGCGAGTCTCTAGACATCAGATTCACAAAGTTTAGGTGTGAAGCGCTTTGAGGAGACTTTAAGCGTATTTTTTGTTTTGTACTCTCATGATCAGTAAATGTTTACTTCTATTTTCAAAAAGGAATAGTAATTTTAAAGAAAAGGGTTTTTATAGATTCGCAGAGGAGGTAAACATGCAAGATATAAAAGATACTGTAAAAGAAGTAATACTCGCGGTGCTGCCAATTACCATCGTTATTATCATTTTGCAGTTTACGTTGCTCTGGTTGCCGATGGAAATATTTCTCCAGTTTTTAGTTGGGGTTGTAATGGTTTCGTCTGGGTTAATTTTATTTTTATTAGGAGTCCATCTTGGTTTGTTACCAGTTGGGGAAATGATTGGATCAGCATTACCAAAGACAAAAAAAGTATGGTTAATCATCCTTGTTGGTTTCTTTCTTGGGTTTGTTGTAACTGTAGCTGAGCCTGATGTAAGAGTATTGTCAAGTCAAATAGATGATGTATCAGGCGGAGAAATTTCACAAATGCTCCTTATTCATTCGGTGGCTCTAGGTGTTGCGATTTTTGTTGCACTTGCCATGGCTCGAATCATTTTTGACATTCAAATGAAGTGGCTATTAGTAAGTGGATATGGACTCGTATTTCTACTTGCTGCATTTACTCCCGGTTCATATATTCCGATTTCATTTGATGCTGGTGGTGTGACGACAGGTCCTATGACCGTTCCTTTCATTTTAGCTCTAGGGGTCGGGGTTGCTGCAGTGCTTCGAGGAAAGTCATCATCTAGTGATAGTTTCGGTCTTGTGGCTCTTGCCTCAATTGGCCCGATTTTAGCTGTATTAATGCTTGGGGTGATTTATGGATGAACATTATCATATTTGAGGGATTTGGTGACGTTCTGTTAGAAGTTGCCATGGCACTTTTGCCCCTTCTCATTTTCTTTCTCGTCTTTCAATTTGTATTTTTGAAATTAGAAAAAGAAAAATTGCTAAACATTGCCAAAGGAATGATCATGTCATTTTGTGGTTTAGCTTTGTTTTTGCAAGGTGTTCATGTTGGTTTTTTTCCAGCTGGAGAAGTAATGGGTGAGAAATTAGGGGAATTGTCCTCTACTTGGCTATTAATTCCGATCGGATTTGTGTTAGGATTTGTTGCCACTTTTGCAGAACCAGCTGTTCGAATTTTAAATGAACAAGTAGAAAAAGTGTCTGGTGGATATATTTCAGAAAAAGTCATGCTTTATACATTGTCGATCGGTGTAGGTATTTCAATTGCCTTGTCTATGCTTCGAATTCTCATCGGTTTTCCTTTATGGTATTTCATTATACCAGGGTACGCAATTGTCATTCTCATGACGTTTCTTTCTTCAAATCGATTTACATCGATTGCGTTTGATTCAGGAGGGGTAGCGACGGGACCCATGACCGTCACATTCATCTTAGCGATTGCTGTAGGAGTGGCCTCTGTTACAGATGGGAGAGACCCGCTAATGGATGGGTTTGGCATGATCGCACTTGTGGCTTTAACGCCGATTTTATCCGTTTTAATTTTAGGGATAATGTATGAGAAAAAAGGTGGGAAAAAAGAGCATGTTAGTCAATCCGAAACATAAATTAATCATCACAATCGTGAAAAAAGGGCGAGCAAAAACCGTTGTGAAAGCTACAAAGAATGCTGGAGCAGAAGGAGGCACCGTTCTATTAGGCAAGGGGGTCGGCATTCATGAAAATAAGCGATTTTTAGGTATACCCGTAGAATATGAAAAAGAGATTGTCTTATCACTTGTTCGAAATAATGTGATAAATCAAGTCGTAAGAGCCATTCAAGATGAAGTCAGAATTGAAGAGCCTGGAAAAGGTCTGGGAATCGTGATTGATCTTAAAGGCGTTTTAGGAATTTGTCATTTGCCTACTGAAGAAGCAACGGTTGAAGACAAGGAGGATATCATTTCTATGTCTAATCAAGAGATGTACTATGATTTAATCGTTTCGATTGTAAACAAAGGCGATTCAAGTAAAGTAGTTGATGCGTCTAAAAGAGCTGGAGCAGAAGGAGGTACGATCATTAGTGGACGAGGAACAGGGATTCATGAGCAGGCGAAGTTTTTAAATATTCAAATTGAACCAGAAAAAGAAATAGTTCTTACTTTAATTGACCGCAAACAGACGAATACGGTTTTACAAGCTATTATGGAAGAAGCAGAATTGAATCAACCAGGGAATGGAATTGCTTTTGTATTAGATGTTGAACGAACAGTTGGGATTAATCACATTTTAAATAAAAAGGTGAACGATGAAAGAGGGTATTGATGCCACTCTGTAATGTTAGGGTCGACTTATATGGAGGCAACATGTAATAATGAATTGGGAACGATGGACACAACCATTTTGATTTACATGGGGGACATTTATGAGTTTACAATTTTATAAACACGACCATTTTTGGAAATCACCATCTGAATATAAACCTGGAGAGAAAGTGACTGAACAGACAGTTTCAGAAGTCGAAACACATCTTGGAGTCCCGTTGCCTAAGGCATATGTAACGTTAATGAAAGAACAAAATGGAGGGGAACTGACGTATCGTTATGTGTTATTTAATGATGGTGATGCAGCGATTATTCCCTACTTTCATGAACTTGACGTAGAAAGTGGTGTTGGGTTATCTTCTGTTTTTGTTGAGGAGTGTGGGTTACCAGATCATCTAGTCTTATTAACGGGCGATTTTCATTCATGGCTTGCGCTTGATTACCGTAAAGGTGCGAATGAGCCTGCTATAATCTATATTACCGAGCATGAGTCAGGCAATGGAACTTGGCAAGAACACTTTCTTGCTACATCATTTGACGAATTCAGCGGTCGTCTGTTTAAAAAGGAATCCTCTAGCTCGTAAATATAAAATAAAAAGAATCATCTTTTCCATTCTGGAAGATGATTCTTTTGTTTTGAGCGGTATAGAACTTCTTTTTTCGTTTTTGTTTTTCGTGTTCGTAAATCCGTAATATGTGGAACTTCTAAAGTGGAAGCACAGCATTTTTCTCTTTGGATTTTGGATGACATAGATTAGGAAATTCAAGAAATCGGGGTGGGAAAATGAGAAAGCCAAAAATCACTGTTATTGGCAGTGTAAATATGGATTTAGTTACGACAACAAGCGTCCGGCCAAAAGTCGGAGAAACTGTAGTGGAAGAATTTCTTTTAAAGGTTGAGAGGATGTCCTAAGTGGTTACATAGTTTAGATGGAAAAAAAGGTCTGTCTCAAGCTTTGAGACAGACCTTTTTGTAGTAGGACATTCACTAAAAGACAATTAGAGTTGTAGGTATTATCAAAAAGTTAACAATTGCTTTATATCTTCTGCACTTAATGATTGTAATGTTTCTTCTCCTGGTTGAATGATCGCATCAACGAGCGCTTTCTTTTTTTCATGCAAGTCAAGAATTTTCTCTTCAATTGTCCCGTTCGCAATTAGTTTCACAACTTGAACATTTTTCGTTTGACCGTAACGGTAGACACGATCTGCGGCTTGTTCTTCAATCGCAGGGTTCCACCACGTATCATAAAGAATAACAGTGTCTCCACCTATTAAATTAAGACCAGTTCCACCAGCTTTTAATGAAATTAGAAACAGTGACTTCTCGCCATTGTTAAATCTCTCAGCCATCTCTACCCGTTCTTTCGGAGGGGTCTGACCATCTAAAGAGTGATAAGACCATCCATTTTCATCAAATGAGCGTTTGATCAATCGGAGCATCGATGTAAATTGTGAAAAGATGACCATTCTTTGACCGGATTGCAAACCTTCTTCGACGTATTCCAGGAGCCTGTCCAATTTCCCTGACTGGTAATTAGCATCTGGGTGAATAAGATTAGGGTGGCAACATATTTGGCGTAAGCGTGTAAGGCCAGCGAGAATTTCAATTCGTTTTTGTTGGAACTGATTACTCGTAATAGCCTCATTTACATCATTTGTTAGTTGCTTCACTTGGGCTACGTACATTTTCTTTTGATCAGCACTTAAATCGGTAAATTGTACAGATTCGATCTTATCAGGAAGTTCTGATAACACATCTTTTTTCAGTCTTCGCATAATAAATGGTCTTACTTTTTTAGCAACAACTTCATTTGATAGCTCTTTAAATTGTTTTTTCGTACCGAGAATTCCTGGCAAAATACTGTGGAAAATCGAATGCAATTCATCTTGATGGTTTTCAATCGGTGTTCCGCTTAAAGCGAAACAACTAGTTGATTGCAAAGAACGAACAGCTTTTGTTGTCTTTGTTGCTTCATTTTTGATTGCTTGAGCCTCATCTAAAATTAGTGTTGAAAATAAGTATGGTTCATAAATGTCGCTATCACGTTGAATTAACGGATAAGAGGTAATAAATACATCTGTGTCTCGGTAGTTTGAGACCAAATCTTTTCGTACTTGTTTTGATCCGGTCACGACAACAACTTGCAGATTCGGAGCAAACTTTGCCAGTTCTTTTTCCCAGTTATATAGTAAGCTAGCTGGAGCTACAATAAGCGCTTGAAAAGATGGACGATCTTCTTTCTCTGCTTGTAAAAAAGCGATCGTCTGCACTGTCTTACCAAGACCCATATCATCGGCTAATATGCCGCCAAGACCTATTTGTGAAAGGGTTCGTAACCAGCAATATCCACTCATTTGGTAATCTCGCAGTTCGGCATGGAAATCAGCGGGTAATTTCCAGTCGCTAAATTCAGGTGACTGAATATCTGATAATAGCTGATGAAGCTGTTTAGATACCCGTGTTTGTCCATTTTGCTTATCCAGTTCAAACGCTTTATGCAATGGAATCGTCATTTCTTTTTGTAATGATTGTTTTGGCGATGCAACAGTGTTAATGACTTGCTTTACTGTATCAAAGCGATTGTGATTTAGTTGAATATACGCACCAGATGATAACTTATAATATTTTGCATTACTTTGTAGTGCACCAAGCACATCCATAATGTCCTCATCGGGAATGCCTTCAATTGAAAACTTCACATCAAGCCAGTTCGTTTCATTGTTAACATCAAGTTGTACAGACGGTGCGGAACTTGGTGTTGCAATGACATTTCGTATGGCTGATGTCGTAAATACTTCGATCTCCTTTTGCAAAACGGGAAGTTGTTCAAATAAAAACGGGATAATAGATTCCCAACTCGTCAATGTTAGTTGACCATCCTCAATGTGAAAGTCAGTTTGAGAGAGCTGCGCTAAAATAAAATTTTCACTTTGAATATCACGAGTAATGATTTTTTCATTCGTTTGCTGGCTGTCGACATATGGGTTTCGTACATGTTCCCCGTATTCAAATGAAATCTTCCCTGTTAGTGTACCGTCATTTAGGTCGAGGAAAAATTTAGCCATTAATGGTTTTGTTTCAATCGCACCGTTTAAATGTTCCGATAAATGAACGACACCAATTGATTGGAGGGATGGAAGAACATATGAACAAAATTCCTCTAGCTGCTCTTTCGGAATAACATCAATCGTATTAGAATGAGCTGATTGCTCTCCGATAATTTGTAGGTGCCAGGCTTGTTTATTACTTAATTGATAAATTGTATTCCCATGAATAAGTATGCGGTATTCTTCACTAGCAAAGTCAAATTCATTTGCATTTTCACTAATAAGATCAACTGGTGCACCTTGTTCCTTCGAATTTAAATTGAACGAAAGCAATTGCTTTTTTTCAAGTTCTTTGATTTTTGCGTTTTCAGACTGCAACATCCCATCGATTGTTAAAATAACAGCTTTATCCTTTAATTGCTCAAGAAAAGAAGGCAAACTAATAGCGGGTATTTCATAAGCTCGTTTTTGACTTGATCGATAATAGAAGTCATCCTTATTTGTTGCTTGAATCTCTAAGTGGGTATGCAACTGTTTAAATAAAGTTGCATCCACTTCATTTATAGAATGATGCAAAGGATCATACGAGAAATTGGCCGTAAATGTATAAGTCTCTGCTCTTATAAAGGCTCGCAGAAACTCTTCTATATTTTTTACTACATATAAACGCTTAGTCCCTACTTTAAGCCTGATCTCAACTTTATCTATGAGTGGTCTAAAAGACGTTTGTGAACAAATTACTTCATATTCAACTTGTAATGTTTCTTTCTCAACTGTTGCTACTCTTGAGGTAGTCGTTAATACGCTTTGAAATTTCTCAATCATCTTACTACGTGGTTGTTTCGCCTGAGCAGAAGGAAAGGGAATGATTGGGCTATTCTCTTCTTGCGTATCTTTAATCGCAAATAACATTGCAACAATATGTTTACATGCACCTGAATAGGTAGCCGCAGCTTCACAGTCGCATGAATAATCGATTGACCCAGGGCTATTGAAGCTGATTTTACATTCATAAAGCAAAGAACCGTCAATAAAGGCATAGTACGTGTTGGTAATCATTTCAAAATCAAGGTCTGCTACACGTCCCAAACGGTAATAGTTTATTCCTCTATTAAAGGTTGATTGATTTGTTGCTATCGATAATATATAGGTAGCAGTGAGCCACGGATAAGTCATTGAATAAGTGCCTCCTCTTTAACGATGTAAATATCATAACATGTTACAACTTATTGTTGGTTAAGGAAAGACTGAAAAAATTTCACTTACCTTATTAAAAGAGCCTAGATCTTTTAGTTGACGAATACGACTGTATAAGGATACAATTTAATCACAATTTAATATAAGACCATTTTATTGGTTGTTTCCTTCGGGGCTGGGTGAAACTCCCGACCGGCGGTGATGAAGCTTAGCTTCTTAGTCCGTGACCCGACTCTTAAAGCGAGAGGCGGTGGACCTGGTGAAACTCCGGGACCGACAGTGAAAGTCTGGATGGGAGAAGGAACGAATCGGTGCAGTAAGGTATTAGTTTCATTTTAAAAAGAACCTTATTTCAGAGGGAGAAGTATGTCCTTTTGTAGCACTTAGATGAACGGCAATTGAAAGATTGTACGTTTCATTCGTGAACATTTTTTTATAATCAAAGCCCTGAGACTGTTTGTACTCAGGGCTTTTTCTGTGAAGTAGAGTAATGTGAGGGATTGCCATGAATGATATTGATTATATGAAACTTGCCCTAGAGCTCGCAAAAAGTACACAAGGTCAAACGTCGCCAAATCCGATGGTTGGATCAGTTGTTGTGAAAGACGGTGCCATTGTGGGTGTTGGTGCTCATTTAAAGGCCGGAGAAGGCCATGCAGAAGTTCAAGCGCTCAAGATGGCTGGGGAAAAGGCAAAAGACGGGACTATTTATGTCACGCTTGAACCATGCAGTCATTATGGAAAAACACCGCCATGTGCTGATCTTATTATTGAAAAAGGATTAAAGAGAGTTGTTGTTGCCACTGGAGACTCTAATCCGGCTGTGGCTGGACGCGGTCTTACGAGAATAAAAGAAGCTGGGCTTGAAGTTAAATTTGGCGTTTGTCAACAAGAAGCAAATGAGTTAAATGAAATCTTTTTTCATTTTATGAAGTATCAAAAACCTTATGTAACGCTGAAATCAGCAACAACACTCGACGGAAAAACAGCTACTGTCACTGGGAAAAGCAAATGGATCACAGGTGAAGAAGCTAGGGAAGATGTTCACCGTTATCGGCATACACATGATGCTATACTCGTTGGAATTGGAACGGTTTTAGCAGATAACCCTTCTTTGACAACACGGCTTCCCAATGGAGGAAAAAATCCGATTCGAGTAGTTCTTGATCGCTCGTTACGAATCCCAGTTGAAGCTAAGCTTGTTCAGGATCAAGAGGCTCCGACTTGGATATTGACGACAGAAGAAGCATCAATGGATAAGCAAAAAGAACTTGAGAAATACGGGATTGACGTTTTACGAACACCAGATGGTTCTATAGAAAAAGTATTGCCTCTTCTCGGGACGAAAGGAATAACATCTTTATTTGTCGAAGGTGGTGCCGAAGTGAATGGTAGTTTCTTGAGGGCTCGTGCCGTTGATCAAGTGATTACATATATGGCTCCAAAGTTATTTGGAGGTCAGATGGCACCAACGGCAATTGGCGGTAAAGGCATTGAAGAAGTAGAAAATGCTCTTGAATTAGAAATCAAAGAAGTGACAACGATAGGAAAAGATATTAAAATCGTTTCACGTGTTAGAAGGAGTGAGTAAATGTTTACAGGTATTATTGAAGAGATAGGCCAAATCCAGGAAATGCGTTCAACCGGGGAATCGATGGTTATGAAAATTAGTGGAACTCGCATTTTAAGTGACGTACATCTTGGAGACAGCATTTCCGTAAATGGGGTTTGCTTAACCGTAACATCTTATACATCTACTCATTTCACTGTAGACGTGATGCCAGAAACGGTTCGAGCAACGAGCTTACGAGGGCTAGGTCGAGGTTCTAGTGTGAACCTTGAACGTGCGATGAGTGCAAAAGGGCGGTTTGGTGGTCATTTTGTTTCTGGTCATGTGGACGGGACTGGAACGATTTTAGCAAAAACACCCGATCAAAATGCTGTCTATTACCGTATTGGCGTAAATCCAGAGTTACGTCATTTAATGATTGAAAAAGGTTCTGTTGCTGTTGATGGGACAAGTTTAACGATTTTTGCTGTGGATGAGGAAAGCTTTACGATCTCAATTATTCCTCATACGATTGAGGAAACCATTATCGGCACAAAAGGTGTGGGAGACATCGTCAACATTGAGTGCGATATGGTCGGAAAATACATTGAGCAATTCATCTCAAGAAGATTTGAATCAACAAAAAAGCCAACATCTTCGTTAACAGAGAGTTTTCTTTCAGAACATGGATACAAATAAGAAGATAAGGACGGTGAGTGAGATGGCTGAAAATATAGAGAAAAAAATGTTCGATCCAATTGAAGAGGCTATATATGAGCTTATGCAAGGTCGTTGTGTCATCGTTTGTGATGATGAAGATCGCGAAAATGAAGGTGATTTTCTTGCAATAGCGGAAAAGACAACTCCTGAAGTGATTAATTTCATGGTTACGCATGGTCGAGGCCTTGTTTGTGTACCGATTACAGAAGAGCGTGCCAAAGAGTTAGACCTTGTATCGATGGTTGACCATAATACAGACCCTCATGGTACAGCCTTTACAGTGAGTGTTGATCATTATACAAACACGACTGGAATTTCCGCTGCAGAACGAGCTGATACAGTCCGCGCACTAGTTGAAGATGGCGCGAAGAAACATCATTTTAAACGTCCAGGCCATACGTTTCCTCTTGTTGCGAAAAAAGGTGGGGTATTACGACGTGCAGGGCATACCGAAGCTGCGGTTGACTTAGCTCGTCTATCAGGGGCTAAACCAGCTGGTGTCATTTGTGAGATTATGAATGAGGACGGAACGATGGCTAGGGTACCTGAATTGCGTAAGATTGCGGATCAACATGAATTAAAGATGATCACAATAAAAGATCTAATAAAATATCGCCATCGTAAAGATAAGTTGGTAAAACGTGAAGTAGAAATTAAATTGCCTACTGATTTCGGTGATTTTCGTGCTATTGGATTCACTGATATTTATGAAGGGAAAGAAAGTGTTGCTCTTGTAAAGGGAGAAATCATTGAAGGAGAGCCGACTCTTGTTCGTGTACATTCTGAATGTTTAACAGGTGATGTATTCGGGTCACATCGTTGTGATTGTGGTCCGCAACTCCATGCTGCTCTTGCACAAATTGAACAAGAAGGTCGAGGAATTCTTCTTTATATGCGACAAGAGGGACGTGGCATTGGTTTAATGAACAAACTAAAAGCCTATCAACTTCAAGAAGAGGGATATGATACGGTAGAGGCGAATGAGAAGCTTGGCTTCCCAGCCGATTTACGTGATTATGGAATTGGAGCACAAATTTTACGCGATTTAGGTGTTAGACAGATGCGCTTATTAACAAACAATCCACGTAAGATTACGGGGTTAAAAGGATATGAGCTTGAGGTTATAGAACGCGTAGCTCTTCAATTACCGCATAACAAAGATAATGAAAAGTATTTAAAGACGAAGTCTGAAAAACTAGGGCATATGCTTCATTTTTAAAGTAGTGAAACAAGAACATATGTTAACTTGATTGATACTCTTTATAATTGAGTATAGTCTAGCTTATAAATTAAAAAAGTAATCATTCTTGAGGAGGAAATATGATGGGTCAAGTATATGAAGGACATTTAGTAGCAACAGGATTAAAAGTAGGGATTGTAGTAGGACGTTTTAACGAATTTATCACGAGTAAATTACTAGGTGGAGCGGAAGATGCGTTAAAACGCCATGGTGTTAACGAAGCAGATATAGATGTAGCCTGGGTACCAGGTGCGTTTGAAATTCCATTTGCAGCAAAGAAAATGTTAGACACTCAGAAATATGATGCGGTTATTACATTAGGGACGGTTATCCGCGGGGCAACACCACACTTTGATTATGTTTGTAGTGAAGTCGCAAAAGGTGTGTCATCTTTGACGCTTTCATCAGGGAAACCTGTTATATTTGGGGTGCTAACAACGGATACGATTGAGCAGGCAGTTGAACGTGCTGGAACAAAGGCGGGAAATAAAGGATGGGATGCCGCTACTGCTGCAATTGAAATGGCGAATTTAGGAAGAAGCTTCGAGAAGTAAGAAAACCATCCCAGATCATTTATCGATGACTTTCATTATGGTCTTAGTTTGGAGAAGGGGAAGCTAATCAGATCCATTTATTTTATAGGTGATTAGCTTCCTAAAACAACAGCTTTTATGATTTAGAAAAGTATTTGTCGAAAATGATTTTATTCAACCGTTTGTTTTGGTAAAATAAATGGTGGCTATACATAATTAAGTACATGCTTTTAAACGAAAAATAAATTAAAAAGGAGTACAACAATGGAAAAAATTCTTATTTTCGGACACAAAAGTCCAGACACAGACACGATTACTTCTGCTATTGTTTATGCTAATCTGAAAAATAAATTAGGAGTAAATGCAGAGCCTGTTCGTCTTGGTGAAATTAACGGTGAAACACAATTTGCATTAGAGCATTTTGGAGTAGAGGTGCCACGTTTAGTAGAAACGGTTGCAAATGAAGTTGAAAATGTTATTTTAGTTGATCACAATGAATTTCAACAAAGTGCATCGGATATCGCTCAAGTTCGTGTGCTAGAAGTAATTGATCATCACCGTATTGCGAATTTTGAGACGAGTGATCCTTTGTATTATCGTGCAGAGCCTGTTGGATGTACAGCAACTATTTTAAATAAATTGTATAAAGAAAACGGAGTTGCCATTGAAAAAAACATTGCGGGTCTAATGGTTTCAGCTATTATTTCTGATTCTTTATTGTTTAAATCACCAACATGTACAGAACAAGACATTGCTGCAGCTCGTGAGCTCGCTGAAATTGCTGAAGTTGATCTTGATAGCTATGGTCTTGACATGTTAAAAGCAGGAGCTGATGTTAGCAGTAAGTCAGTTGCTGAGCTTATTTCTTTAGATGCAAAAGAATTTACGATGGGGGCGAATAAATTAGAAATCGCTCAAGTAAACGTTGTCGATACAAATGATGTTTTTCAAAGAAAAGCAGAAGTAGAAGAGGCATTAGCTAGTGTAATTGATAAAAAAGGATTAGACCTTTTCTTGTTAGTTGTAACAGACATCCTAGAAAATGATTCGGAAATTTTGGCGATGGGAAAACTTACTGATGCAGTTGAGAAAGCATACAACGTAACGTTAAAAGATAACACAGCTATTTTAGAAGGTGTTGTATCTCGTAAAAAGCAAATTGTCCCTGGTTTAGATTCTGTATTAGCAAAATAAACAAAAATAAGGAAGTACAGGGTAGCTGGAACACATTGGTGATGTTGTTCCAGTTATTCTTTTTTTTTACATTTAAAGTACCTCTTCACTTCAAATGTAAAAAAGCTATCCTCAAAACAAAACATACATAAAGTAACTCCAATAAAAAAACGGAAATAAACGTACCTTTTCCATATGTTGTTGAATATCACTTTAAAAAAATGAAATGAAATTACATAAGGTAGATATAGAAACAATTTGAATAAGAACCCTTTTCTGCAGCTTTGCATATGTTAAAATGGGTGAACGACAAGTAAAGTGTAAAAAAATGAAACGAAATCTGCTGAATTATGGTAGAATAATTGGTGAAAGCGCATACGAAAACAACCCAAGTTAGGGTTAGAACGTGAGAGGTCTATCATGCTTGTACCTTATAAATCAATGAATCAAAAAATTGCAATGGGGCTTCTTTCCTTTATGCCCAAAGAAAAAGATGTCAAAAAACTACAAAAAACAATTGAACGTTATGAAAATGATATTGATTGGAAGTTGTATTTGTGGAAGGAAGAAGATTTTGTTGGAGTTATTGGGATATCAATAGAAAGTGGAGAAGCATTGTTACAACATGTTTGTGTGAATCCCTCGCATAGAAGAGAAGGAATCGGGAAAAAGATGCTACGAGAATTAATGAAAACTTTACCTTGTGATCTGAAACCGACAAAAGAAACAAAACGTTTTTTAAGAACATGTGTGAAGGAAGAAGAGAGCCTTTAATTGTTCTCTTCTTCCTTCTTCTGTTTTCTAAGTGTTAATTGACGTGCTCGTTCTTTAACAATATCACTACGATCTCTTAGGGAATGTTTGTGAATTAGGTTCTCTGGAGCTTCTTTTTGTGTAGACCATTCTTTTCCTAATTGCAGGCAACGCTCTTTACACGCCAGAAGTAATGCATCATCAGTTATAGGGAATTCTAGATCAACAAAAGAACGTGGGGATGTTTTCAAAAGCATTTGTTGTGCTTTTAGCTGATCCAAAAGGTTGGGTACATCTAATCCTAATTTAGATATAGCTTTGTGTTCTTTTGTAATAATTGAGATTGCTTTATCATACATTCGCCATGCTCCATTCACATTCCCTCTACGATGGTGATACATTCCTACTGCTATTTGAATGAGCCCCACCCAGTGAGATTGGCGACTTCTTGTTGGTTGTTCTTTCCAATGTTCTTCTAATACTTCGTGGCACTCAAAGTAATCACGGTCACTGTGGAAATAGATAAGGAAATCTAAATAAGCTTTCGGATACATATGACATACTCCTTTTTTGAAAGTCTAGTTTTAGTCTATCATATTACTAGAAAATTGACCTACTTGAATGAGGACGAAGGCATGTTCCCCACTTTATTAAATTATGGTATAATCGCATCTGGCGTTAATTAAACAAAGCTAGTGGTGGTTGGATGAATCAATATAGTGTGAAGCTCGATACGTTTGAAGGGCCTCTTGATCTCCTTTTGCATCTTATTAATCAAGCAGAAGTAGATATTTATGATATTCCAGTTGCTGTCATTACCGATCAATATTTGGCCTACATTCGTACGATGCAAGATCTAGAACTTGATATTGCCAGTGAGTACCTTGTTATGGCCGCTACATTGCTTGCGATAAAAAGCAAGATGCTACTCCCTAAGCAAGAGGAGGAGATTTTTGATGATGAATGGCAAATGGATGAGGAAGAGGATCCTCGTGATGAATTAATTTATCGATTAATTGAATACAAAAAATACAAAGAAGCAGCAACAGAGTTAAAAGAAAAAGAACAAAAACGAAGTCTAGTACATACACGTCCACCTGAAGATTTGGAGCCGTATATTTCTGATGAAGAGCGACGTGATATTGCGATTTCTGGTGTTTCTCTATTTGATATGTTGAGTGCTTATCAAAAACTTATGAAACGTAAGGAATTAAAAGCGCCTCGGATGACAACAGTAACAAGTCAAGAATATTCGATTGAAGATAGAATGCAAGAAATATTGGAAGTTCTAGAAAAAAGATTTCAAGGCTCTTGCACATTCACAGACTTATTTTCAGTACCAGAACGAGGACAAGTTGTCGTCAGTTTTCTTGCCATCTTAGAATTAATGAAGACAAAGACTATTCGTTGCGAACAAACGAGCAATTTTTCAGACATCATGATTTACAGTATGGAGGAGGGAGTCCGCAATGACAATTCAGGAGCTTCAAGCAGCAATTGAGGGATTGTTGTTTGTAGTTGGAGACGAAGGGATGACAGTTGCTGATATTGCGACGGTGTTAGAAGCGGAAGAAGAGACCATCTCAGAAGCATTATTTGCACTTCGCTTGTTATATAATGAACAAAAACGGGGTTTGCAAATTGTGGAAATGGCGGGTGCTTTTCGTTTAACGACAAGACCAGAGCATGCCACGTATTTTAAGAAACTAGCTACATCTCCACTTCATTCAAGCTTATCTCAAGCTGCACTAGAGACGTTAGCGATTGTAGCTTATCGACAACCAATAACTCGGATGGCAATTGATGATATTCGAGGAGTGAAATCAGATCGTGCCATTCATACACTTTCATCAAAATTACTTATTAAAGAAGTAGGAAGAGAGCCTGGTCCAGGAAGACCAATTTTGTATGGGACGACAACATTCTTTTTAGATCATTTCGGTTTGAACAAGTTAGATGAGCTTCCTCCTTTACCAGAGAACATTGATGAAAGTTCTCTTGAAGATGAGGCTGATTTATTTTTTAAGAAATTTGAAGAAACGATGGAAATAGAGTAGTGTCTGCTCTTTAGAACTGATGAGATCACCGCTCATCCGTTTTTTTTTCGAAGAAACACCTAGACAGCCTCATGTAACATAGAATAAAACGTTACTGCCATGTTAGATGAGGAGGAATGGAATGTGAATACACATGAAGAAGCTATTTATGCTTGGGCAAAAGAGGTCAAAAATGTTTGGAATCAGTGTGGAACTCAGATTGAAGTACGAACTGACGATCAAACGATTAAACCATTTATAACTTCATTAGTTACGTTACTTAATGTATTAGAAAATCCAGAAACGCAACAAAGAGGGGTGGATCGGCAACAAATAGACGACCTTGCTTTTGATGTGTACAAAAAGTGGTTAGAGTTAGAACCCATGCGTTCTGAAGCCATCCAAACAGAATTTGATCCTGTTCCAATAGGTGGTCATAAATTACCACCATTGCCATATGCATATAATGCACTTGAACCATATATTGCAGAAGAAATTATGCGCCTTCACCATGATAAGCATCATCAAAGTTATGTCGATGGATTAAACAAAGCAGAAAAAGAAATGGAGAAAGCTAGAAGAAAGAATGACTATGATTTAATTAAACATTGGGAAAGGGAAGCTGCATTTCACGGTGCGGGGCACTACTTGCATACGATTTTTTGGAATATTATGAGTCCAAGAGGTGGTGGAGAACCTAGTGGTGAGTTAGCGAACCAAATAAGCAAGGATTTTGGAACCTTTAAAAAAATGAAGGAACATTTTTCAAAGGCAGCAGAAGAAGTAGAGGGAGGTGGTTGGGCACTTTTGGTTTGGTCTCCACGTTCACATCGGCTTGAAATTCTTCAAGCAGAGAAGCATCAAAATTTAAGTCAACAAGATGTGATCCCGTTACTTGTTCTTGATGTGTGGGAACATGCCTATTATTTACAATATAAAAATGAACGCAAACCCTACATTACAAATTGGTGGAATGTAGTCAACTGGCCAGAAGTTACTAATAGATACATTCAAGCTCGCCAGTTACGGTGGAAAACATATAAATAATGAAGAAAGTATGCATAAAAAGAGGAGGGGCATTTGTCCATCCTCTTATCATTTATCAAACAAGCTTAAGAAATAATCCTTCAACGATTCCATCCGTCGGTTATGGTTATCTAATTCTTTCTCTGTACCTGTAATGATAATTGAAGTAAGCGTATCGTTTTTGTGTAGACCACCGTGTTCCCCACCTTTGTAATGAACAGGGGCTCCTTCTGATTTCAAGGTATATCCTGGTTTTGCGGTAACAATCATCGTTTCACTATGGCTTCGAAGTGCTCCGTATAATTGATGAAATACATCAGGATAGTCTCCATAGGCTAGCTTCATTTCGCTCTGATTCAGGTCAATGTCTACAATCGGTTCATTCCCTTCTATGGTCCACGTTTGCCCATATTGATCTTGCCAATCTCCACCTTCTTTTATATGTAACACACCATCGTTACCACTTTGGTAAATGACTAATTCTTCCTCCTCTAACCAAGCAAGATGATCAATTCGATAGTCTTGTTGCAATTTGCTAGCTAAATCAAAGTAGCTAATATCTGATGACGTAGGGTAGAGATAAGCCATTCGATGATTGTTTGAAATTACTACATCACCACTGCTGGGCTCATCAAGAAGCGGTGCAACTGTATATGGATCAAGTAAAGGTTCGAGTTCAATCGCTACTTCTTCCTTTTTTTCCTTCAATTGATCTTGGCCATGATCCCCCATAATAATAAAAACATTTTCTTCGAGTGCGTTGTCCCAACTATCATATGCATTCAATATCTCTTGCAAATACCCATCTGCTCTTGTGAAATGCTCCGGGCTAACAGGTCCATGTTTATGGGCATCTTTATCATAATTAGGAAAGAAAATCATAGTGAAATCAGGTTGCTGATTTTCTTTGATTAGTTTTGCTGTAACCTCCGCTGAGTAGGAATCATTTAATCCAAATCGTTGATAAAGGGCGTCATCAACCTTTTGATTTTGCACAACTTTTGGCTGAATAGCTTGTCCAAATGCTAACAAATCTGGTCCTTTTGTTTTCAACTTCTCTGGTAGATGGAATAGTACTTTTACGTAATTCGGAACAGAGATATCATGAGTTTGATGTCCACGATATACAAGGAAGTTAATTGCTCCAGTTGAATACCCTTTTTGGTGTAGTGCTTCATATATTGTTTCAACATTAGGTGATAAATGATTCGTATTTAAATGCACAAGAGTATTCACTAGAGTATCATTCACCCCTAATTTCCAATATTTAGACAGTGTGGAGCCATAATCCATGATGACATCATCATTTGGATCATACCAAACTAGACCTGGAACTTGATGTTTTTGAGGTGAAGATCCAGTCATTAATGTGCTTTCAATCGCAACAGACATTGACGGAAAAGGAGCAACTAAATCATGATGAACAAATCCATTTTTGATTAAATATGAGATTGCTGGTAATGAACTACGATCAAGTCCGTCGTTAATCACTGCCTCCGTCATAGAGTCAATTAAAACGACAATCACATTCTTATGATCGTTAACAGCACCAGTTTCAGCTGATTGAGGTAGCATATCTCCTTCAGGACGCTTTTCATCACATCCAATTAACAGGCAGCAAATAAGAATAAAGAAAAGGTACGTTCTTATCATTTATCATCATCCTATCTAATAGAGCGTTTTGAAAAAGTGTATGAAGCGGCTCAGCTCATTGCCTAGAGGTTGTTCAAAGGGTGAAAAATTGTCCCCTTTGACCAACCTCTAATACGTTTGAATCTCAAACCCTTCGCCTTCTTGCCATTCGGCAAAAAAGACATGGGTAGGACCGGGTATTCCGAGACGAAATAACTCATTAGTTAACCATGCTTTATCTTGTTTCAACTTAGCTAACCCTTCTTCAATAATTTCCCCATCTTGAATGAGTAGAACAGGTAAATGTACAGGTTGCGGGGGTATATGCAAATCACGATTTGTCGGATAGTCAATGGGTTGCTTTCGCATGACATTTACTGCACCGTTTGTTTCAAGAATTCCATACTCAACTTCACGCACAGAAAATACTCCTTTATCGCGTAATAGGTGGAGAAGTTGATCCAAGTCCAGTTTGTTTTTCTTTAGCTCTTCATATTGAATTTGTCCTTTCGAAATAATAAGCGAAGGTGTGCCTTCTAACCATGGTCTTGATTCGCGAATTTTTTGAGTGATCATTTCAATAGTATAAATTAACAAACCCCAAACTACTACGGCGTAGAGTACGTAATGTAGTCCAATGTCTTTATCATAAATTGCATTACCAACGAGTTCTCCTAAGACGAGTGCGGAAATAAAATCAAACGGTGTGAGTTGAGTAATTTGGTTTTTACCTAATACTTTTGTCATAACAAGTAAAGCAAAAAAGCCGACAAAGAGTTCTAACGTTAAGGAAAGAAAATTCGTATTCACACTACTACCCCTTTGTTCGTAATCACATTACCAATTAGTGTGAACGAATAAAGGGGAGTTTATGAGCAGAATTTAACTGAGTGAGCCATTTATCAAATTAATTAACGAGGAGAACGGAAGTGTGGTGAAGTTGACCGAATTCTGAGTCAAGGTTTATTTGGTGACCACGAAATAGTGACTTGATTTGACCGCTTTTATTAAGCCAATGTGACTCAAAATAAGATCTATAGGCAGTCCAATATTGATCGATGATAATCACTTGCTCAGGTGAGAACATTTTTGATAATTCGAACGCCGAGACATTATGCGTTTGAGGAGTTTCTTCCACTATTTTTGAGTGTATAGCAAATTGTTGCTTGGCTACAGCCTCGCGAATTTGATAAGTCAAAAGGAGTAAATGTGCTTTCTTTTCTTCAAGTAATTTTGTTTGAATATGTACATTAAAAGATGTTGATGTTTGGGTCAACTCATTTAGTCCAGTAACCTCCAATTTCAATATACAAACAGTGTAGCATAAACAAAATATTTTATTTACAAATTTTGTAGCTAATAGTTTTCTTTAAAAGTTTCCATCCTAGAACCGAAGGGGATTCTTCAAAAAGCGATTTATAACTCTTAGGGGGACTTAACAATGACCGTAGCAGCAAAGTTTAAACAAACATTAGCAGGATTAAAAAGTGCACAAGCTAGCCTAGAGACGTTTGCACTTGAAACAGAAAATCAACAAGCAAAGCAACTTTTTCAACAAATGGCCCAACAAACACAAGGAGTAGTTGATGGCTTAGAACCACGTTTGCAACAAATTGAAGAAGAAGAGCCTCAATATAAGCAATAAAAAGAACTAGTAAAAGGGGTGACTCATACTGGACTGATCTTTATGATGGGTCACCCTTTGTACATAAGTTTACAAAAGGAGAGAACTATGATGAAAGGGTTAATAAAAGCAATCCTTGTTCTTTGCTTCTTAAGTGGGTGTCAAATGTTAGGCGCCGAACAAGATATAAGGCCCATGCAACTATCACAAAATGCAGTTATTGATCAGGAATATGCTGACGAAGCAAAGAAAATTATTTTATCAATGGAAGAAGTAGTTGAAATAAAAGGGGTATCACAAAAAACAGATATTTATTTGGCTCCTAGAGTAAAACATTTCGATCGCTTTAGGTTAAAGGAAATACGAAAGTACGGGTATGATTCAGTGAAAAAACGGTATCCAGATGCAACGGTTCACGTTTCGACTGACCAAAAAATCTTCATGGAACTTGAGAAGCTAGAACAAGAATTAAAAAATAAAACGATAAGTGAAGAACGTATGGAAAAGAAATTAAAAAAGCTTGATGAGATGATGAAAGGGTAAAAGAGGTGAAAGTAGATGTCATCGAGTAAAAAGAAAAATGTAACTCCTGCACAAGAAAACTATCAGAAACTAGCGAGTAAACATGAACAAAAACGTCCTGTCGCGAAAAATTGTATTCGTGCTTTTCTAGTAGGTGGGTTTGTGTGCCTTGTTGGACAAGGGATTCATGTTTTTTATTATACATTTTTTGATTTTACACAACGGACAGCAAGTGATCCAACGGTTGCAACGTTAATCTTTGTTTCTGTTCTTTTGACTGGTTTTGGCGTATATGATCGGTTTGCACAATTTGCGGGAGCGGGAACGGCTGTACCTGTAACGGGTTTTGCTAATTCAGTTGCCTCAGCAGCTATCGAACATCGTACAGAAGGATATGTGCTTGGTGTTGGAGGAAATATGTTTAAATTGGCTGGATCTGTTATCGTCTTTGGTACGGTTGCCGCTTTCGTTATTGCCATTATAAAAACAATGCTCGTTCAGTGGGGAGGGTTGTAAGATGTTACAAGGGCATCAAACATGGGAGTTTGAAAATCAGCCAGTCATTCTTTCGACAGGAACAGTTGGTGGACCATTTGAAGCGAATGGAGAACTAGCTGAGGATTTTGATTTGTTACACGAAGATTTGTGGCTTGGTCAAGAATCTTATGAAAAGGCCCAAAAAGTATTATTAGAAGAGTCGATCACACGTGCAATTGAGAAAGCTGAATTACGCAATGAAGATATTCAATTCATGTTTACTGGGGATTTAATTAATCAACTTACACCGTCAAGTTTTGCCGGGAGGACATTAGCAATTCCTTATCTAGGCTTATTTGGAGCATGCTCTACTTCTATGGAAGGGCTCGCTCTTGCTGCTTTTATTATTAATGCAAAAGGGGCAGAACGAATTGTAACAGCTGCTTCAAGTCATAATGCAGCTACGGAAAAGCAGTTTCGTTATCCAACTGAATATGGGGGGCAAAAACCACCAACAGCCCAATGGACCGTTACGGCTTCAGGTGCTGCAGTTATAGCCAATAAAGGAAGTGGCCCAGTCGTAACATCTGCAACCATAGGAAAAGTAATTGATATGGGATTGTCGGATCCATTCAATATGGGTGGAGCAATGGCACCAGCCGCCGCCGATACGATTGTGTCTCATTTTAGAGACCGGAACCTTCCGCCAGATCATTATGATTTAATTGCTTCTGGAGATTTAGGCGAAATAGGGCTTCCTATTGCTAAAGAATTACTTGAGCAGAAGGGCTTGTATGTACCGGAAGGTTCTTTTCAAGATTGTGGGTTAATGATTTATCGAGAAGGACAACCTGTTCTAGCTGGTGCGAGTGGGCCCGGTTGTTCAGCTTCTGTTACATATGGTCATTTGCTTAATCGTATGAAACGAGGAGAGCTAAAAAGGATATTAATCGTTGCAACAGGAGCATTATTATCACCTTTATCGTTTCAACAACAAGAGACGATCCCTTGTATTGCTCATGCTGTGTCAATTGAGCTAGGAGGTGGTCTTGCATGATCTTTCTATCGGCATTTGTTGTCGGGGGCTTGATTTGTGTAATTGGACAAATCTTAATGGATGTGTTGAAACTAACGCCAGCTCATACGATGAGTGCACTTGTTGTATCTGGTGCTATTTTAGATGGTTTAGGGTTATATGAGCCACTTATAGATTTTGCTGGTGCGGGTGCTACCGTACCGATTACAAGCTTTGGGAATTCACTTGTACATGGGGCAATGGCAGAAGCCGATGTGAATGGGTTAGTAGGTGTTATTACAGGAATATTTGAGGTGACAAGTGCCGGCATTTCAGCAGCAATCATTTTTGGATTTCTTGCCTCGCTCGTATTTAAACCAAAAGGCTAAAGGAGTATGGGATATGACAGTTGGAAGTCAAGTGCAAGGCATGTTAGTATCATTGCAATCAATTGAAGCGACGTTAACGTCACTTGCATTAAAATCGAATGAGCAAGAAGCAAGAGAAGCCTTCCACCAAGGTGCATTAAAAACACGTACAGTTATACAAGAAATACTAAAGCGAAAAGGTAAAATTGAGTCGGAGGAACCACAATATCAACAAACGTAAGGAGGTGTTAAAATGCAAGGATGGATTGAGGTTGCGCTTCGGAGTTTCATCGGGTTTGTGTTGTTACTAGCTATTGCAAGGTTATTAGTAAGAAAACCGCTGGGGGAAACTTCGCAATTAGAATTTGGGCTCATCGCCTCAGTCGCAGTGATCTTAGCAATAGGTTCCATTCAATTAACCATTCCAATCACGTATTTATTGATTGCCTTAGTTATTTGGGCGGGGGGGGCAATTAGCATCACATTACTGAGTATGAAAAATGCAACGTTTCGTTCTGCCATTTACGGAAAAGGAATTCCTATAATGAAAGATGGAAAAATTCTTGAAGATAATATGAAAAAACAGCACATAAATACAGATGAGTTACTTCGTAAACTAAGAGCAAAACAAGTATTTCAAGTTGCTGATGTTGAATTTGCTGTATTGGAAGGAAACGGAGAATTGAATGTTCTAGTAAAAAAAGAACAACAACCAATCACGTCTAAAATGCTGCATCACCAAATACCTCCAATAAAGGAACCAGAAACAGTAATAATGGACGGGAAAGTTCTGAATGAACCATTAGCTACAAGAGGACTAAGTCAAGAGTGGCTTAAAACAGAGCTCAAGAAGATGGATGCCATAGTTGAAAATGTGTTTCTGGCTCAAATAGATGAATATGGTCAGCTTACCATTGATTTATTTGATGATATTCTTCAAGTTCCACAGCCAACAGAGTTGCCTTTGCTGGAAGCTAGTATGAAAAAAGTTGAAGCTGACATGGAGCAGTTTGCTCTTGATACTGAAGATGTAGAGGCTAAACAAACATATAAATGGTGTGCTGAACAAATGAAACAAGTTCATCAGATGGTATCGCCATATACAAAATCGTAATGCTCTTCTTCAAATTTGTCCCTTCGTTTTGTCAAAACGTACGAAGGGTTTTTGTATTAAGAATTTTTAATATTCCATCCTATGATGTCTAATAATTTTTTGTATTCTATTTGGATATACTGGAAAAGAGGTCATTGCTAAGCATCCATTGAAATAATACGAAGGAGGAATAAATATTGGAATATGTGATATCATTTGCCAAAGCGCTAGGGATGTTTGTTGTGGGGCTTACGGCTTTTCGATTCATGGGGAGTCAAGCTGTTGGCAGATTGACCGATTTTGATCTAGTTATAGCAATTGCAATTGGTGCGTTAATTGCTAAACCGTTGTCAGACCCTGATTTAAATCCATGGATTTCAGTAGTTGCTATTTTTGCACTGGTAATCGCGCAAATCGTCATCAGTTTGCTATCTCTTAAAAGTATAACCTTTGAAAGAATCATTGCAGGTAGACCGATCAAGGTGGTTGAGAATGGTTTAATTATTATGAGCGGATTACGCAAAGCAAGACTCAGTAAAAATGAATTGAGTGAGGAATTACGAGTGAAAGGGTTCCAGTCACCATCGGAAGTGCAGCTGGTTATCCTAGAACCAAGTGGCAAATTAAGTGTGTTCGAGAAATCCAAACAAGACGAGTCAACCAAGGATATTAAATAATATATTATACCGTTTAGTTAAATGCTTTAATCTTTAGATTAGGCCTTTATATTATGTTTTTTTTACATTCGAGTGCTTGAAATAAAAGAATCAAGGAGAATTCATAATGGTATTAAGTCTCATTAGAAAAGTACTCCGAAAGACCATTAACATATCACACTGGAAATTAATAGCTATGGGCTTTGTTTTTATCCTACTAAGCTCGTTTATTATTTATTTTTTAGAGCCAAATGAGTATAAAAATCCATTTAACGGCTTTTGGTTTGTGATGACAACTATTTCACAAGTTGGTTTTGGGGATTATATACCTAAAACAACTATAGGCAGATTTTATACAGTGATATTGTATCTTGTTGGTGTCGGTTTTTTTGCAATTATTGTCACTAAATGGGTCGACTTACTAAATAATTATGAAGAATTAAAGGAGGAGAAAATACTGGGTTATAAAGGGAAAAATCACATGGTTATGATTAATTGGTCTCAAAAAGCTAAATTTACGATTGAAGAAATTATAAAGCGTCAAAATATTGATATTGTATTAATTGATCAATTAAGTGAATCTCCGATGAAAAATAATAATGTCCATTATGTTCTAGGGAATGCCACAAAGACTGAAACCCTTAAAAGAGCAAATATTTTAGATGCAAAATCGATTTGTATTTTTGCTCCTGATTTTACACTCGACGAAATATCAGGAGATGGTAAGACGTTATTAATTGCTTCTACGATTAAAAAGTTAGCCGAGCAGGAGCAAGCTACTGTCTATGTTATTGTTGAAATATTAGATGAAGACCATGTAAGGAATACGAATCTTGGTTGTGTAGATGAATTCATTTTGTCTAATAAGCCATTTTCACATTTAATGGCTAAAACAGCTCTACATAAGCACCTTGATTACTCATAAAATCTCTCATATTAAAAAAATCAAAAGAGGGGCAATGGTCAACATAGTTAGCGTATGTTCTATGAGAAACCCCCATAGCAGGCTTTAAGAAATGCAGTGGGTACGATCATTGCTTCGAGTTGGTCAAAAAGGTTAAAAACGAATTTTTTGAACAACGTCTATAAAAACAGTAGCACTCACATCCTCATGTATTTCTTACTTGTCTAAAATGCAAAAGAAACGTGTAAATTAGAAAAATATATAAATCAAAGATATATATAATACTCCATAGATAACTAATGATGTTAAAAGTAAGGTTATTGAAAAAACCTTGATGTGGATGTTGAAACCATTCATTGAGAAAAAACAACCTATAACCAGATAAACCATTTGATGTATTGAAATCAATCGCAAACCAGACGAAGTGAATGATAAATATAGCAGTTGTATGTATGAAAAATAACTGTTGCCGATATTTTACATAGGCAAGTATGTCATCCTTTTTCACGGTTGTGTCGATGAGTCCGCGGTATTTTTTAGTTTTTTGTTGTATATAGTAATCTAAACGCTTAAAATCAGAACTTCCTAATGTACTAGCATAAAGAATAAAAAGAATAATAATTACTTGAAAAAAAGATACTTTTCCAGTTAAGTAATAATTAATTCCAGCCAATAAAGCTTGGAAAATAGTGCATAAGATAATAATTATCAAGCACCATTGACTAAGAAGGTCCAATCTGAATCGGTAGCGGCTAACTAAAAACAACAGCGTAGCTAACCAAGTCAGTCCTTCTGAAAGAATAAATAAAACCCACCCATGCTCATATAGGAAAGACACTTATTTTCCCCCTCTATTTTTGATTTAATGGATGTCCTACCTATATGATTAAACATTTAGTAATATGCTGACCTCATAAGTCAGTAGATTACAACATCGAAGCAGAAGTTTTGGTGGTCTTGCTAATTTCTCCTACTTCATTAACATAGTAGTTGCTAGTTTGAAAGAAAGTAGAGATATTTATATGATATAAATAAAAATAGCTTACAGGGGAAAAAATATGCTTAATACTTGTCCAAGGAGGCGTTAAAGTGACAGTTGGAACACAAGTGAGACAAGCTTTAGCAAATGCCAAAAGTGTACAAGCGAATTTTGAAACGTTTGCACTTCAAACACAGGATGAGGTGGCTAAAGAAAAGTATGCTAAGGCCGCTACACAGATTCAAGAAATAATTGATGGGTTGGAAACACGAATGGATATGATTGAGCAGGAAGAACCTAGCTTCAAAATGGATTCGGATTTTTGAAACTTCCTTATAAAAAGAGGACGGGCTCACAGTTTGTGAGTCTGTTCTTTTACATATTATAAATGCTAGTCAGTCTATAATGGATTTGTCTTAACCTTAACAGGCATTCTACCTTATCCTCATCTTTCATGTTTTCTTTAAGCAATTCAACCTCTAATTCAATGTCTTGATAATCACTTTGTGCTGCTAAAAGTTGCAATTTCCACTTTCTTTTTGCATATTCCTTTTCAAATTCGGTGATGTTTGAGACTGCACCGTCCCATTCTTCTTGTTCTATCTGATGGTGCAGGTGCGAAATTGAATTTAATAATAATTCATCTTTTTCAGTTTTTACGATATTTCCGACATTACAGCCTGAAATCAAAATGATAATCATAAACAAACCCAAATTAATAGTTATTTTTCTGTCCACAGTAACACTCCCTAAATATCTTTTCATAGTATGCTTAGTTTTACTTTGCCCAATAATAAATAAGATAGTACGTTTATATATAGAGGTGGGATTCGATGACTGAATTAGGAACAGTTATGATTAGAGGTGTGGTTGGAATTCTATTCATGCTCATTTTGGCCCGTCTTATGGGCAAGAAACATATTCAAGATATGACATTTTATGAATATATTGTAGGGATCTCAATCGGAAGTATATCGGCGGAATTAACATTCGGTACAGAGGTAAGAATGTCAAATTTTCTTCTTGGCATGCTTATTTGGGCTATCATACCGATAATCATTTCTAAGATTGAATTAAAATCATTGCGCTTTCGCGTACTAACAGAAGGTCATCCTACCATTTTAATCAAGAACGGAAAAATCCTTGAAAAAAATTTAAAAAAAGAAAATTTAACAGTAGATGAACTTATGATAAATCTACGGCAAAAAGATGTCTTTAAACTTTCTGACGTTGAAACAGCCATCATGGAAAAAAGTGGACAAGTAAGTGTAATGAAAAAAAGTGAATTGCAGCCGTTAACTCCAAAAGACATAGGCGAAGTAGTTGAACAAGAACGCGAACCACGTTTAGTGATTATTGATGGCAATATCATGGAAAGAAGTTTGCGTGAATATGGCTATACGAAAGAATGGTTGTTGGGTGAAATCATGAAGCAGGGGGCAAAGAATTTTTCTGATGTATTTGCTGCACAAATTGATTCGATAGGGAATGTTTATGTTGACTTATACAATGACACATTGAAAATGCCACAAATTAAGCAAAAGCTATTAGTAGCTGCTAATATTAAACAACTTCAAGCAAATTTAGTGAATTTCTCTTTGCAAACTGAAAATAAAAATGCAAAAGAAATGTACAATGGCTATGCCAAACAAATGGATAAATTGTTAGATGAAATGAGTGGATATTTAAAAGAATAGTATACATAACTCCGTTGTATAAAAAAAGTCCCAAAAATAAGAAAAGACGGCTACGCCGTTTTTCTTACAGATGGTTAGTATAATATTAATGTTGGATTCGTTGATATTTTTCATCTTTACGTGTATAAGCTAAATGAAGTTTTCCTTCGTCATTCATCGTACAAAGAAAAATACTCTCGATACGTACGATCCCTTCGTTTTGCAAACGCTGGCGAAGGGTTTCTTTTGTAACATTAAGTTCTTTTAAGATTTCAGCTTGCATAACTCCTTCGATGATCACTGGGTAAGACATGCCACTACTTTTCTTTGTAATCCCCAAATCTTCAATACTAGGAGCTGCGTTAGCAGGCTTCTTTTGAATGCTAAGGTCCCCATTTGCTTCAATCACTCCAACCTGCACTTCATTTATATCGAAGACATTTTTCTGTCGAAGCAACTGAAAAATATTATCAATGGTATACTGAATTGTTCCTAAATTATCAATTAATAATTGCCCATCTTTGATCACAACAGTTGGCTCAAACGTAATATACTTTCCGAATTTTCGTTTTTTCATTGCGATCTTTGCAACAGCTTTTTGAAAGAAACCAATTGCCACAATCGCGTAAGCTGTATGAATATGGCTAACAGAAGGATCGGCTAAATCAGCACCAGTAACACTAGCAAGAGTGACGAAAATCAAGAAATCAAAAATAGGAACTTGTCCAATCGATCTTTTTCCCATAAATAAAGTCATGGCAAGTAATAGGGGGAATATTGTTATAATGCGTCCTGAAATATTAGCAAGTTCTAACAACAATGACATAGAAACCTTCCTTTCTTGCACACTAATCTGTTTCATTATTTCCTAATTTACCAAAGATAAACGAGTATTATTTATTGAATTGGCTTATAGGTTGGAGTCATATCATTGGTTGTCCTGCATAGATTGCTAGTAAGAGAAAAAAGACAGGCACATAGTTGCTGTCATAGACAGGACGGGGATCTGAAAAATGGGAAAAAAAATAGCACTTATAATTATTGTTACTTTATTAATTAGTCCACTACTACCGATGCAAGCCAATTCAGAGCAACGAAATTTCTCCGTTTCTGCTCAAGCGGCAGTATTAATCGAGCAGGAATCTGGGAGAGTGTTGTATGGGAAAAATGAAAACACTCCCCTTCGAATTGCAAGCATTACGAAAATCATGACCGCTATTCTAGCCATTGAATCTGGAAAGATGGATGAAATGGTTCAAGTTTCTACAAGAGCCGAAGGGACAGAAGGGTCCTCTATTTACTTGCGTGCAGGTGAAAAAATTAAACTAGAGGATCTTGTTTATGGGTTGATGTTGCGTAGTGGAAATGATTCAGCTGTAGCTATAGCCGAACATGTTGGCGGGAGTCTAGAAGGCTTTATTTACATGATGAACGAGAAAGCGGAACAGTTAGGAATGGTTAACTCGATGTTTCAAAATCCCCATGGATTAGATGATCATGAAGATCACTATTCATCTGCCTATGATATGGCGTTATTAGGCCAATATGCAATGGGGAACGAAGTGTATCGTGAAATTTCTTCTGCGAAGAATCATCGCGCAGAAGGAGAGCAAGTGCGAGTATGGCGTAATAAAAATCGTTTATTAACAGAGCTTTATCAATATTCAACAGGTGGAAAAACCGGTTATACGAAACGTGCAAAACGGACGCTCGTCTCTACGGCTTCGAAAGATAATGAGAACTTAATTGCTGTGACATTAAACGCACCAAGTGATTGGCATGATCATATGAATCTTTTCAACTGGGCATTTGATACGTATTCAACGGAGCTTCTAGTTGAAGAAGGGACCATTCAAGAAATTGAAGATGAATTTTATAAAGATCGAGTATATGCTCCTTATTCATTTGAGTATCCATTATCTCAATCAGAAAAAGAAGAGTTTCAAAAAGAAATTACCTTATACCGACCACCTACAGATGAAAGGAAGAATAGTTATGATCCACCTCAGCCTGTTGGCAAAGTGGAACTGACAATAAATAACGAAATGATTGGCCAAGTACCGTTGCTATATGATGCCCCAGAAATTGAAGAGAAACGAGGTTTTTGGTCTCGCTTTCTGGACTTTTTCTCTTTTACCATTGGGGTGAGTAGTATTGATTAATAAAATTTGGGTGGCGATGCTCGTAATCGGGATTGGATTTGGTGCAGTAAACGGCCGGATGGAAGAAGTGAATGAAGCGATTTTTGCAGGGGCCAAGGATGCTGTAACCATTTGTTTAGGGTTAATTAGTATCCTTGTTTTCTGGCTAGGGTTAATGAAAATTGCCCAAGAAGGAGGGCTGCTAAATGCCCTTGCAAAGTTAATGCGTCCAATTGCAACAAGGATTTTTCCTGAAGTTCCAGCAAATCATCCGGCGATGGGATATATTTTATCGAATATGACGGCTAATCTATTTGGTCTAGGAAATGCAGCTACACCAATGGGAATTAAGGCGATGCAACAATTAAAGGATTTAAATGGGGGCAAAGATTCAGCAAGTCGATCTATGATCACATTACTTGCAATAAATACGGCGAGTATTACCCTTATTCCAACGACGGTTATTTCGATTCGAATGAGCTATGGATCTGTTTCACCAACGGAAATTGTGGGGACAACGCTTGTGGCAACAACCTGTTCAACAATTGGAGCGTTGCTAATTGATCGATATTTTTATTATAGACGTGTGAGGAAGGGGAGAGCTTAGATGGGCTGGATTACGGTTATTTCAATTTGGTTCATTCCAGTCTTGATCGCGTTTGTCCTCATGTATGGAACATACAAACAAGTACCAACTTATGAAACATTTGTTGAAGGGGCAAAAGAAGGATTTGGGATGGCTATTTCAATTATTCCATATCTCGTCGGGATGCTTGTTGCGATCTCAGTTTTTCGTGCTTCTGGAGCGATGGATTTTATTATTGAATTTATGAAACCTCTTTTGCAAGCAATTGGAGTCCCTTCAGAAATTGTTCCGCTCGCGATGATTCGCCCGATTTCTGGAACAGGTGCTCTTGGAATGACATCAGATTTAATTGCGACCTATGGACCGGATTCGTTTATTGGAAGATTGGCTTCCACGATGCAAGGGAGTACAGATACAACGTTTTATGTTTTAACTGTTTACTTTGGAGCAGTCGGCATCAAGAAAATGGGCGATGCTCTTAAGGTCGGTTTACTTGCTGATGTTGTAGGAATTATCGCTTCCATTGTGATTGTAACTTATGTATTTGGAATGTAAGGATTAATATTCAATAGATTTGAATTTTGAAAAGAAGCCTCAAAGATCTATTAGAGGTTTCTCTTTTTAATTGGTTGTACTTGAAGTTTAGAAGTGTTTGCTAAAGGTTATAAGTTAGTAGTAGGAACAGGATTCTTGCTTTCCCTATTAATCTATGATAAAAAAATTCTATAAGAGCGCATACAAAAGAATAGAAGACGAGTAATTAGAAGTAAAAAGGAGGAGAAAGTGATGCAAAAAAGCGATCTTTTCATTGGTGGAGAGTGGGTAACGTTAAGTGAGCAAATTGAAGTTACGAATCCGTCTACAGGTGAGGTAATTGGACAAGTTCCAAACGGGGGAGAAAAAGAGGCCAAGCTCGCTGTAGACGCAGCTTATAATGCTTTTCCTGACTGGGCTAGTAAGACGGCCAATGAGCGTAGTGAGATTTTAGTAAAGTGGTATCAGTTAATAAAAGAAGAAGCAGAAGAGATTGCTAAAATAATGACAATGGAACAAGGAAAACCACTCAAAGAAGCAATAGGTGAAGTGGGCTATGCGAATAGTTTTATTTCTTGGTACGCAGAAGAAGGAAAGCGTATTTACGGGGAAACAATTCCTGCTTCTTTTCCTAACAAGCGAATTATTGTCCAAAAGCAGCCTGTAGGAGTAATCGCTGCCATTACGCCGTGGAATTTTCCAGCAGCGATGATTACGAGAAAAATTGCACCTGCCCTAGCGGCTGGTTGTACAGCAGTTATCAAACCTGCTGAACAAACACCTCTTACTGCAATTTATTTAGCAATGCTTGCTGAACAAGCAGGTATTCCAGCGGGCGTAATAAATGTTGTTACTGGTGATGCTAAAGCAATTGGAGAGACGTGGATGAGTGATGAGCGTGTCCGAAAAGTTACGTTCACCGGTTCAACAGAAGTGGGCAAATTGCTGATGAGACAAGCTGCTGACACAGTAAAAAAACTTTCGTTGGAATTAGGAGGACATGCACCATTTATTGTCATGGATGATGCTGATCTCGATCTTGCTGCTGAAGGAGCAATTGCATCAAAATTTCGTAACGCGGGTCAAACGTGTGTCTGTGCTAACCGCATTTATGTCCATGAAGATGTCATTGATCCTTTTTTAACTAAATTCATAGAAAAAGTAAGAGAATTATCTGTAGGAGATGGTTTCAAAGAGGAAAATAACATTGGACCGTTGATCGATGAGGATGCGGTAGCAAAGGTGAAAGCGCAAATTCATGACGCAAAAGAGAAAGGTGCATCGATCTTAACAGGAGGAGATTTGGTTTCTGGATTGTTTTTTCAACCTACAGTGGTAGCAGGCGCTACAGATGATATGGTATGTATGACAGAAGAAACATTTGGTCCTATTGCGCCCATCTCTACATTTGCGTCAGTGGATGAAGTCATAAGGCGAGCGAATAACTCACGATTTGGCTTAGCGGCTTATGTTTATACAGAGAAACTATCAAATGCGATTCGGATGAGTGAAGCTCTTGAATATGGAATTGTTGGAGTAAACGATGCTCTTCCGGCAGTTGCTCAGGCGCCGTTTGGCGGCTTTAAAGAAAGCGGATTAGGGCGAGAAGGTGGCCATCACGGAATAGATGAATTCCTCGAAACAAAATATATCTCAATGGGAATCTAGAATTAAAGTAAAAGCAGGTGGCCACAGGTCATTTGCTTTTTTTTTTACGCTATTAAAAGGGGTATGTATCTATTTACTTGAGAATTCATTATTGGAAGAGTATGATGGTACATGAGGTGAACGAGATGGAACGGTTACAGAAAGTAATTGCCCAAGCTGGAATAACATCACGGCGTAAGGCAGAACAACTAATAGTTGATGGAAAAGTGAAAGTAAATGGGAAAGTAGTACGTGAGCTTGGAGTGAAAGTAACACCGAATAAAGATGCAATTGAGGTTGAAGGCGTGCCGATCGACCGTGAGGAACCGGTGTACTTTCTTTTGTATAAACCAAGTGGCGTCATTTCAAGTGTAAAAGATGAAAAAGATCGTAAAGTTGTTACAGATTTTCTTGATATCGAACAACGTGTTTTCCCGGTTGGAAGACTTGATTATGATACATCTGGTTTATTGTTATTAACCAATGATGGTGAATTTGCCAATACACTTATGCATCCTAAGTTTAAAATTGAAAAAGTGTATGTAGCGAAAGTAAAAGGAATTCCTTCAAGAGAAAAACTGAAAGAGCTTCAGAATGGGGTAAGGCTCGAAGATGGGAAGACTGCGCCGGCGAAAGTGAAAATGATGTCAATGGATAAGAAAAAACAAACGTCCATTATTCGTTTAACCATTCATGAAGGGCGTAATCGACAAGTACGTCGAATGTTTGATGCAATCGACCATCCTGTGATGAAACTAAAACGTGAAGAATATAGTTTTCTTACTTTACGTGGAATGAATCCAGGTGACGTGCGTCCACTGAAACCGATTGAAGTGAAACATTTACGAGAATTAGCTGTCACGAAACCGTCATAAACCCCGCCTAAATACATTCGTTTCTAACGTTATAATAGAGATAATTAAGGTAAATGATTTTGCAGTGAAAAGGAGGGGAGTCTGTTGAAACAAAAACGTCTAATCGTGCGTTCTAGCATATTAGTTGTGATTGGAATTGCCCTTGCCTATACGTTTTATGCGAACTTTATTGCAGATCATAGCGTGGCACAAGCAGGCGACTATTCAATAAATTTTGTCTTAAATGATCTAGAAGGGGAACGCATTGAGCTTGAAGGAATGAA
This sequence comes from Halalkalibacter lacteus, assembly GCF_036663595.1. NCBI lineage: Bacteria > Bacillati > Bacillota > Bacilli > Caryophanales > Bacillaceae > Halalkalibacter > Halalkalibacter lacteus. Next base: position 17,381 of record NZ_JAWRVL010000026.1, on the reverse strand, counting down.
AGGAAAAGGTGTTTTCTTAAACTTCTGGGGAACCTATTGTCCTCCATGTGTCAAAGAGATGCCTATTATGGAAGAATTATATACTGAATATAAAGATCAAGGTGTGGAAATTGTTGCGATTAATGCAAATGAAACAGAACTTCAAGTAGAAAATTTTGCAAATCGCTTAGGTTTAACTTTTCCAATCGCCATTGATAAAGGTCGAAATGTTATTGATGCATATGGAATTAAACCATTGCCGACGACTATCTTGATTGATGAGCATGGAGTAATTGTTCGAGTGTTTTCGGGTGGCATGACTGAGCAAATGGTGCGTGATTTCATGGAAGAGATAAAACCCGGAACGTAATTGAGGTGTGGGGAAATGAGTAAATTTACATGTGAATGTGGGCATAAAAACCCGCGAGGAACATTTGTTTGTGAATCGTGTGGAAAGCCAGTTGAAGGAAATGAACAAAAAGAGCAACTTCTAGATATGAAGTACGAAGGAGTTGCTCGTCGCTCACAAACGTACACAACAACATTTATTGATAAAATATGGATGTTCTTTTCATCTGTAAAAGTGGGAATATGGATCATTGTAGTGACACTCGTAGCTTCAGCGATTGGAACGATTTATCCACAAGAGATGTATATACCACCAACGGTTAATCCTGCTAATCATTATGCAGATGAGTACGGGCTTATGGGGCAGTTGTATTATCAGCTAGGTTTTCATAACCTGTATAGTTCTTGGTGGTATATGCTTTTAATTGCCGCTTTAGGAGTATCCATATTTATTGCCAGTGTTGATAGGTTTTTCCCATTGTACAGAGCATTAAAAACACAAAGGGTAACGAGGCATGAAAATTTCTTGAAAAGACAGCGTGTCTATGGAACATCGGCAGTTGACGATATTGATCGTTCGTTTGATCTTGCTAAAGAGAAATTAAAAGAGAAAAAGTATAACATTTCAGAAGAGAACGGTAATATTGTTGCTGAAAAAGGGCGGTTTGCACGGTGGGGGCCCTATATTAATCACATAGGACTTATCATTTTTTTGATTGGCTGTATGTTACGGTATTTTCCTGGAATGTATGTGGACGAGCATATGTGGATCCGCGAAGGTGAAACGACTGTCGTTCCGAGTACAGGTGGAAAATATCATGTCGGTAATGAAGAATTTCTTATCGAGCTTTACGATGAGGATGATGAAGTCTTTAAAGAAGCAATGCAACGTGCAGGTGGACCAGTTGTCAAAACATATCAAACAGATGCTGTATTGTATGAGCGTGAGGATACTGGAGCAGTAGGATCCGAAGGAGAATTAATTGAAGTTGACCGAAAGAAAATTCGTGTCAATGATCCGATGAAGTTTGATAGTTTTGCACTTTATCAAGTTGATTATAAGCTTCATGAATTAAATACGATGAGTTTCACACTTGAAAATAAAGAGACAAGTGAAACATTTGGTAGAGTCGATATTGATTTATTTAACCCTCGGTCGGTTTATGATTTAGGAAATGGATACAGAATTGAAATTAGGGAGTACTTTCCAGACTATTTCATGAACAGCTCTAACATACCAACGACTCGTTCGCAAATTCCAGATAATCCAGTATTTATTTTTGAGATGTATACACCTGAAACTCCAGAAGGAGAAGTGAGCTTTGTTGGAATTCGGACAAACCTCGAACCGGTGGGGGAAAATAATTACAAAATGACGTTCGTTGATGTTGAAACGAAGCACGTTACAGCATTGATAGTAAGAAAGGATCATACACTGCCTTTCCTAATTATAGGAGGGATTATTTTTATGATTGGTCTTGTTCAAGGTTCTTACTGGGCTCACCGTCGTATTTGGTTGCAGCGAATTGATGGGAAAGTATGGGTTGCAGGGCATACAAATAAAAATTATTTAGCATTAAGAAAAGATATTGAATTTGCAATTGCTGATACAGGAATTTCGACGCCCATTGATCAAGTAGAAGAAGAAGAAATAACAAAAGACAAAAATAATTAGTTTAAAGGAAGAAAGGGATTAGGGAGTTGGTAAAATTCCCCGTCCTTTTTGTGAGGAGGGTTCACCATGGCAACGATTAGTGGGAATTTACTATATATTGCCTTTTTCCTCTATCTTGGTGCAACAATTGCTTTTACTGTATCAATAACAGGAAAGAAATGGCGCAACAAACAAGGGGAGGTAAGTGGAAATAGATGGGGCACTTTTGGTTTCCTTTTTTCTATTCTCGGTTCTTTATTTTCGATTGGTTACTTTGTTACACGTTGGATGCACTCAGGTCATGCTCCCGTTAGTAATATGTTTGAATATATGACTTTTCTCGGAATAGCAATTGGTTTTGCTTTTGTCATTATCTATGCTATTTATCGTTTAGATTATCTTGGCTTATTTACAATGCCAATTGTTATGTTAGTTATTGCGTATGCTTCGATGTTTCCAGGAGAGGTAGCACCATTAATTCCAGCCCTTCAAAGTCACTGGTTAACGATTCATGTTATTACAGTAGCATTAGGACAAGGAATCTTATCTATTGGGATGGCTGCTGGATTAATCTATTTAATTCGTACATTAGATTTCACGAAAGCAAATAAGCAAACGCGTGCGCTTGAATTTGTAATGTACTGTCTTTTATCGTTAGTCGGATTTATTGTTATCGGCTCAGCTTTTGATGCTATGGACTATGAGGCGAAATTTACATTTATCAATGAAAATGGATTAGAAGCTGAGATGAATTATACACTTCCTCCACTTGTTGGACCAAATGAAGGACAGTTATTAACTGAGGGAGTCATAGCACCATTTTTTAATGCTCCAGCACTCATTGTTGCAAATGATTTAAATACGGTTATTTGGTCGATGCTTACCGGTCTCGCTTTATACTGGGTACTGCGTCTAGTCTTACGTAAACGAATCGGAGGAGCGATTCAACCGATCTTAAAAGGGGTAAGCCCTCAAGCTGTCGATGAAGTGAGCTATCGAGCAATCGCCATCGGGTTTCCGGTCTTTGCTCTTGGTGGGTTAGTCTTTGCAATGATCTGGGCACAAATTGCGTGGACACGATTCTGGGGTTGGGATCCGAAAGAAGTATGGGCACTGATTACGTTCCTTTTCTATGCTGCTTACTTACATTTGCGATTATCAAAAGGCTGGCAAGGAGAGAAATCAGCTTGGCTTTGTGTCATTGGTTTTGGGATTATTATTTTTAATTTGGTGTTTGTTAACCTTGTAATCGCAGGTTTACACTCATATGCATTATGAGATGAACCCTCGCTTGTTGCGAGGGTTTTCTTTCATTTTAGTATTCATGTTACACTACATACAATAGGTTGATCAGAGGAGGAATTATGATGGAAAAGGAAGCGCGAGTATTAGTAGTTGATGATGAAGATCGAATTCGCAGGTTGTTAAAAATGTACTTAGAACGTGAAGGTTATGAAGTAGAGGAAGCAGAAAATGGTGAACAAGCACTAGAGATGGCACTTGCAATGGAGTATGATCTTATTTTACTTGATATTATGATGCCTGGAATGGATGGCATTGAAGTTTGTCAAGAGCTTAGAAAAACAAAAGCAACCCCTGTCATGATGCTAACCGCAAAAGGCGAAGAAGCAAACCGTGTCCAAGGATTTGAAGTTGGGACGGATGATTATATCGTGAAGCCATTTAGTCCGCGTGAAGTCATTTTGCGTGTGAAGGCATTGCTGCGTCGCTCATCATCAACGAAATTTTTGCAAACCGATACACAAGCTAAGGATGTTTTGGTTTTTCAACATTTAATGATCGATAATGATGCTCATCGAGTCACTGTGTCAGATCACGAAATTAGTTTAACACCAAAAGAATATGAATTATTACATTACCTCGCACAGTCTCCAGATAAAGTTTTTTCGAGAGAACAGTTATTAAAAGATGTATGGAACTATGATTTCTTCGGTGACTTACGTACAGTTGATACACATATTAAGCGTTTGCGTGAGAAGTTAAATAAAATCTCACCAGAGGCAGCTGCTATGATTTCTACTGTATGGGGGATTGGTTATAAATTCGAGGCTGTGAAGTAGCAATGCTTTGGCGAAGTGTTGTAGGAAAGCTTTGGTTTACCATTCTATTGCTTGTATCAGTTGTTTTATCGATATTAATGGTCTTACTGCTTCAATCTTTTGAACGTTTTCATGTGAATGAGGCAGAATCTCAACTTGTTAATCATGCAAATATGATTGCCTCCATCTATGAAGGGTATGAAGTGGAAAGTGATGCGCTCTACACGATTGCTCAATATGGAAGTGCTTTTGAAATGCATGTCATTTTTCTTGTTGAAGGCGAAAAAGTATGGAGTACAGATGAGGAAGAGTCTCACCAAGTCGCACTGGACACCTTTTTTACGGATGAAACATTATCACAAGTATTTTCTGGGGAACAGGTTGTTATGACCGAGGGAGACTTTCCATTCGTTGGAAACGGTGATGAGTTTCATTCAGAAATTATGATTGTTGGTGTCCCTCTTCAACCTGATGAATTAAATGATAGTGCGGTTTTCTTGTATCAATCTCTTTCTGCTATTGAGGATGCATCAAATGAAACAAAACAAATTATTTATTTTTCTGCAGGAATAGCCATTGTTTTAACAACAATCTTTGCTTTTTTTCTCTCGACTAGAATAACAGCTCCGTTGCGTAAGATGCGTCAAGTTGCATTAGAGGTAGCAGAAGGTAAATTCAAATCGAAAGTTCCGATTTTAACGCATGACGAAATTGGTCAACTAGCCATTGCCTTTAATCGTATGGGACGAGAACTCAATAACAACATTCACGCTTTGAACCAAGAAAAGGAGCAGCTTTCTCGTATTCTTGTAAGTATGGCAGATGGTGTGATTACATTAAATAAAAAGGGACGGGTTGTGTTAACGAACCCTCCTGCAGAACGATTTATTCAATCTTGGTATTACGAACAAGGAATGAATCAGGATATAAAAGGGAATTTACCCGCTGCTATGCAAACGTTATTTGAAAAGGTTGTATTGTTAGAAAAAGAACAAATGACTGAAGTAGAAATGCAAGGGAGAAGCTGGATGATCCTGATGACGCCATTATATGATCGCCATGAGATACGTGGTGCTGTCGCTGTCTTCCGCGATATGACGGAAGAACGTCGTCACGATAAACTTAGAAAAGATTTTATTGCCAATGTGTCTCATGAGCTTAGAACACCAATCTCTATGCTTCAAGGATATAGTGAAGCAATCATTGATGATATTGCTGGATCTGATGAAGATAAAAAGGAAATTGCAAAAATTATCTATGATGAATCATTACGAATGGGAAGGCTAGTAAACGAATTATTGGATCTTGCAAGGATGGAGGCAGGGCATGTTGAGTTGAATGTAGAAGAGCTCGAGGTTCAACCATTTTCTGAACGCATTGTCCGCAAGTTTCAAGGCTTAGCCCGTGAACAAGCAATCCAACTATCGCTTGATATAGAACATTCGGATGTTATCGAATGTGATCCTGATCGAATCGAACAAGTACTTACCAACTTACTCCATAACGCAATCCGCCACACGAAAGAACATGGAAAGGTAATATTAGCTGTTAGGCAATATGACGAAGGTTATAGATTTGACGTCATTGATACGGGGTCAGGCATACCTGAAGGGGATCTACCGTATGTATTTGAACGATTTTATAAAGCTGATAAAGCACGTACAAGGGGACGTGGAGGAACTGGATTAGGTCTTGCGATTGCGAAGAATATTGTCGATTCGCATGGTGGGCATATTTCCGTGCACAGTAAAATGAATGAGGGAACAACTTTTTCCTTTTTTATCCCATGTATATTCAATAATTAAAACCTAACCCCGACAAGTGTTTGTCGGGGTTAGACCTTGTTAAGACAAGCTCGGTTCTTCTGTACATTAACTATTGATCAAATTATGATAGATTGCAATCCAGCGCTCTTTCGTTTTGATATCGGTCAAAGATAGATAATGAAACAATGTCTCTAAACTTTTTGCATCCATATTCTTGATAAAAGCATTCATTACTTTTTCATCACACGTATTTCGCAGGAAGCGGACAAGTTCATATCTCATTCTTAAACCATCTCCTTTTAGTTACTTAGTTGTTTTTCTGCAATTTTTGTTCGAGCAACTTTTGCAGCAGTGACCATATTTTTTAAGGCAGCAACGGTTTCTGTTTCACCACGGGTTTTTAGTCCGCAGTCTGGATTAACCCAGAAGAGGTTAGCTGGTAAGACGGAGAGGGCGCGTTCGATAATAGATAGCATCTCTTCATTCTTTGGAACTCGTGGGCTATGTATATCATAGACTCCGAGTCCAATGCCTTTGTCATAGACGGTTGTTTCAAATGCTTGAATCAATTCAGCATGACTTCTTGACGTCTCAATAGAAATAACGTCAGCATCTAATGCTTTTATCGCATTAATGATCTCGTTGAAATCGCTATAACACATATGAGTATGAACTTGTGTTGTATCTTTCACTGCTGAAGTACTCATGCGGAATGCTTCTATAGCCCATGTAAGATAGTTTTGATGTTTTTCTTCTTTTAGAGGTAAGCCCTCTCTAAGTGCAGGCTCATCTACTTGAATCATCGTAATTCCATTGGCTTCAAGCACTTGGACTTCTTTTAAGATGGCCTCTGCAATTTGAAAAGCGACTTCTTGATTCGAAATGTCATTTCGGACAAACGACCAATTTAAAATTGTTACAGGCCCAGTTACCATCCCTTTTACCGGTTTATTTGTTAGAGATTGTGCATAAGCTGTTTCTTTTAATGTCATCGGTTCTATGAATGATACATTTCCAAAGATGATAGGAGGCTTCACACAACGAGAACCATATGATTGAACCCAGCCATTTTTTGAAAACGTAAATCCTGCTAATTTTTCTCCAAAAAATTCAACCATATCATTTCTTTCAAACTCTCCGTGTACAAGGACATCAAGTGCCAACTCTTCTTGAATGTGAATCCATTTTTCAATAGCTGAGTAAATGTGTGATTCGTATGCTTCATTTGAAAGTTCACCTTTTCTCCACTTAAAACGCGTTTGACGAATTTCTTTTGTTTGTGGAAAGCTCCCTATTGTTGTTGTTGGCAGCAGTGGCAAATCCCATTTTTGTTGCTGTAGATGGTATCGATCTGAAAAAGATAAAGGTCGAGTCGTAGGTAGTAATGGGCGTTCCTGCTTCACTCGCCATTCTGATTTCTCCAAGGCTTCAAATGATTGCTTATATTTTAATAATGATTGCTTGTTTTGATCATTACAATCAACGGTTACATCTCTTAACAGGCATAATTCATCAAGTTTTTCTTTGCAAAATGCCAAAGCTTTTTTAATAATTGGCTCTAATTCTGTTTCATGTTCAAGACTGACTGGAACATGCAGCAAGCTAGTAGAAGGCTGCAATATTTGGTTTTCAATTGGAACATAAGCTGCCAGTTCAGTTAAAAAGCGATGATTCTCTTCTAGATTTGATTTCCAAATGTTTCGGCCGTCAATGATTCCTATACCAAGCAGTTTATCTTTAGGAAATCCATATTTCTTGATTGCTGTCACATTTTCATTTAAGCCACTGACAAAGTCTAACCCGATCCCTTTAACGGGTAGGTTTACCACCTCTTTATAATGAGAAACTGCTTCGAAATATGTTTGAATAATAATATCAAGATGTGGTACTTGTTTTGTAATTTCATTATAAAGGTTTGAGAATAGCGTCATTTCTTCAGTTGAAAGATCCATTACAAGATAAGGCTCATCGATTTGAACAATTGGAGCTCCAGCGTCAGCTAATTCAAGGAGTAATTGAATATAGACTTGCGCTAAGTTTTTCAACTGACTTTCAAATTTTTGTTCTTCGTATCCTTTTGATAGCTTTAAAAAGGTGAAAGGACCGATGATGACGGGTTTTCCAATGATGTTTAACTCATGTTTTGCTTCTAAAAATGCTTCAAGTGGTTTATTCCAAACCAAGGCAGGTTTCCGTTCTTCCAATTCAGGAACGATAAAGTGATAGTTTGTATCAAACCATTTTGTCATTTCGCAAGCAGGGGTATCCTTACTTCCCCGAGCCATTGAAAAATATGTTGATAGAGATACCGGACCATCTGAATAAGAAAAGCGATCTGGAACGAATCCAAACATCGTTGCCGTATCAAGTACATGATCGTAAAATGAAAAATCACCAACTGGAATAAGATCAACTTTTTTATCAATTTGTGTTTGTAAATAATGGAGTCGATACTTTTTCATTTGCTTATAAAAGGTTTTTTCTGAAATTGTTGAAGCCCAATAAGCTTCAAGTGTTTTCTTCCATTCGCGTTTCTCGCCAATGCGAGGATAGCCAAGATTACTAGTTTTAATTACGTTCAATGTCATAACCTCCAAATTTTTTTGTAACAAAAAAAGACATCATTACCAGAAAAAGGGTAACGATATCCATAGAATAATCAATGAAGTATTGTTAACACCTCCCTATCTCCCGTAGGTAAAGCAGTGTTGTTGAAATAGGCAGGTCTCCTGGCTTTAGTATCATCATTATCGTGGTCTTCCCGGCTTTTGCCAGTGACACAGGTCACGATAACTCCTCTATTACAGTGGCGGGACCGCTCCGGATTTACACCGAATTCCCTTTTAAACTTTAAATAAATATTTAAAGTACCAATTTCCAACATATGAGATTGTTTTAAACTCTAGCGTAGAGTGATGGGCTATGTCAATAGTTTTATTCTATTTTGAAAATTTCCCTTTGCCAATCTAGTAAGACGATGACCATTTTAAAAAAATACTGTCATAGATTTGTTTTTCATGTATACTGAAAAATACAAAAATGAAATAAAGACTATGAAATGTTTTCAAGATTATGCAGTATTTATTTAGAATTTCTATCTTGAATCATTTGTTTTTTAATGTGATTGAACACAAAATCAATTCTAAACAAATATAGTAGGGGGAACGTTATGAAGTTATATACACGTACAGGTGATGAGGGAAAGACAAGTGTTATAGGTGGGAGATTGGATAAAGATGATACAAGAGTGGTTGCTTATGGGACAACGGATGAACTTAATTCTTTTGTTGGCCAGGTCGTAGCTCAGTTAGATGATGCGATTTTTCCTGATATAAAGGAGGAACTTGTGAAAATTCAGCATGAACTGTTCGATTGTGGTGGTGATTTAGCTATGATGAAGGCATCTGAAAAACATCCGTATAAGGCAAAACAAGAGATGATTGATTTTCTCGAGGAGCGAATTGATGTCTACATTCAAGAAGCGCCAGAATTAGAGCGCTTTATCTTACCAGGTGGGTCTTTGCAAGCATCAACTCTTCATGTGTGCCGAACGGTTACAAGACGTGCGGAACGTTATGTGACAAGGCTACATCGTGAAGTTGATGAGACGAACCCAATTGTTTTAAAATATTTAAATCGTCTTTCCGATTATTTTTTTGCGATTGCACGAGTGGTAAACCATCGTCTAAAAGTGAAAGATGTGGAATATGAAAGAAGTGCGATCGTATTTAAAGGTGGAAAGCGAACGAAATAGATGATTAAGAAACCACGCAACTATATTGTGTGGTTTTTTTTTTTGAAATGAAATGTTTAAATTGTAGTCAACTAAGTAGCAGGTTTTTGGTATGGATTTTATTTGAAAAAAGCATGGATTGTCTGGAATGATTCAAATGTCTTTTCATATATTGATAAATGTGTGGGCTGTTTTGAGGGGGAAACAATATATGAAAAAGAGTTTGTTTTTTTGTGTTCTTTTTTTACTTGTTGCATGTAGTAACGATCTGTCAGCAGAAGAGTTGAAACCAGTTGCTGTTCACTCTTCTTATTTTCAAACGGAGACGAATTGGAAAGCACCTGTTTATTGGAAAGTTGATTTGAAAGATGAATTTAATGATTTAGTTCATGACATTCTTTTAAATGATTTTGGTTATTTTGTAGAGCAATCTCTGGATGAAGAGAAACTGAACCAATTAGCAAATGATTTGGCGAGTCAAATAGATACTCCGATGCAAAATCCACGGATTACTTCGGATGGAAACGTGATTCCGGGAAAAGTGCGAGTTGTTTTATCTGAGCAAGAGCTTGTTGACCAACTGCAAATACTTGAGGTGGGAACGAAGGAATTTGTTTTACCCGTCTATGTAACCGAACCTTCCGTTACGGAGGAAGATTTGATTGGAATTGATCAGAAGATTATTGGGGAATTTAAGACTTATTTTAATCCGGCTGTTACTGGTAGATCGGTAAATGTGAAATTATCAGCAGAGGCAATATCAGGTATCGTTCTTGGTCCGGGGGATTCATTTTCATTTAATCAAACTGTTGGAGAGCGGACAAGAGAACGAGGATATCAAGAAGCGAAAGAAATAGTGAATAAAGAATTTGTTATGGGAATCGGTGGGGGAATCTGCCAAACATCTTCAACACTATTTAATGCGGTTGATCAAGCAGGGTTAGAAATGGTTGAACGCTACACACATTCAAAAGAGGTTGGTTATGTACCTGCTGGAAGAGATGCGACCGTATCATGGGGAAGTCCGGATTTTCGATTTAGTAATCCTCATTCGTATCCAGTTTTACTTCAATCACAGGTAAATGTGGAGCGTGGAGAAATCAAAGTGTCAGTTCATACACATCAATAAGCATGGAACAAGAATGTAAGGCTTACCTTATTTTCTTGTTTTTTTATTTCTAGAAGTTGTTCAACTTTTTTTAAAACAACCTTCCAAGCAGACTATATTAAATATCCTTCGCATAATTCCATAGAAACCATTTCATACTAAAAAAAGACAAAGATTGGTTTGGAGGTGATTCTATTGATTGGTAGATGGTTAATGAAAAAAATGATTGATAATCGAAAAGAAACCTTAAGAGACGTCTTTCTACAGTTTCAACAGTCCACTGATTTCGTTATCTATACCTTTAAAACAGATGAACGAATGTTTAAGATCGCTTATTTTCAAACACTTATCGATACCGATCGTTTAAATCGTGACATTCTTCCATCCTTAACTAAGTCTGATTGCAAAACCTTAGAATCATTGCTTACTGAAGTATCAATACAAGATAAGGAAATCATTAAATCTCCAAAAGATTTGCGTGAGAAAGTATTGCAAGGGTTTGTAGCTGTTTACGAAGGAAAAGATCCATCAAAATGTGCAATTATAGAATCAAGTATGGATTCTGGTAGGGATGTATCACCTCCTGAAAATGAATTTAGTGTAGCTGGACCTCAAGAAGCTTTTATTGAATCAGTTGATACGAATATCAATCTCATTCGAAAACGATTGCCACTAGCTCAATTGCAAATCAAAGAAATGAAAATAGGGAAAATTACTCAGACGCGTGTGGCTGTTTTATATATAGATGGTCTCGTGGATAAAGACAATTTACATACAATCGAGCAGAGACTAGGTGATGTTGAATTTGATCAAGTTATTGATTCAAGCAGTCTAGCTCAAATGATATCAGATAATACAATGTCAATTTTTCCACAACTCGTTAATACAGAAAGACCTGAACGTGTGGCATCAGTTTTAGCGGAAGGGAAAGTAGCTTTTTTAGCAGATGGCTCTCCAGAAGCAGTCTTTGGACCAACAACGTTAGTAGAATTCTTTTCATCATTAGAAGATTATTATCTTCCTTGGCAAATTGCTACGTCCGTTCGTTTGCTTCGTTTCTTTGCGGTAGCATTCTCTGTTTTATCGACTCCGTTGTATGTGGCGGTATTGACGTTTCATTACGAACTGATTCCAAGAGATCTATTGTCAACGATCATTGCCTCAAGAAGTAATATCCCGTTTCCACCAATTCTTGAAGCGATTTTCCTTGAATTGACAATTGAATTATTGCGAGAAGCGGGTGCCAGGTTGCCAACCAAAGTAGGTCAAACGATTGGAATAGTAGGTGGAATTGTTATTGGACAGGCCTCAGTTGAAGCAGGGTTAACGAGTAATATCTTGCTCATCATCGTTGCACTAGCCGCACTTGCTTCGTTTACAACGCCAGTCTATCAAATGGGTAACACAATCAGACTTATTCGATTTCCGTTTATTTTAATGGCAGCCTTTCTTGGAGGTGTTGGGGTTGCATTTTGTTTGTTAGTAACGATCGTGCATTTATTGCAATTAACATCACTAGGGAGACCGTATATGGAACCGATCTTTCCTCCACGGTTTTCAGATTGGCGTGATGCATTCGTAAGGCTTCCTTTTAACTGGATGTCTTCTCGTCCTGTATATTTACGACCTCGTGACAAAGGGCGTTTTAATTTTTCGAGAGCAGTGCAAAAACATGATATTGATGAGTGAGGAGGTAAGCGAGTGGACAAGCCTATAAAAGAACAATATTTAGTATCTGGTTTCTTAACGTTGTTTCTCATACATGGGATGCAGGTTGGAGTAGGTGTTCTAGGTTTTCAGCGAGACGTTGTTAAAGTGGCAGGATACGATGCGTGGATTTCTGTTCTCATAGCCGGAATGGTTGTCCACGTTGTCATTGCCTGTATGTATACTCTATTAAAACGTGTAGACGGAGATTTGATATCGATTCATCATCAAATCTTCGGAAAATGGGTTGGGAATGTGATTTGTTTTTTTGTTAGTATTTATTTCGTGGCAAAAGCAGTCAATGTTCTAAGAACCTATATTGAAGTTGTACAAGTATGGATGTTTCCTGATTTACCGACGTGGTCTATTGCAATTGTTGCGTCTTTTTTCTTTTATTATGTAGTCGCTGGTGGGTTTAGGTCAGTTGTCGGGCTTACTTTTCTAGGTGTAATGATTCCTGTGGCATTTGTACCTATGCTTTTATTACCGCTTGAATTTGCTAATTTTATTAATATGTTACCCATTTTAAAACATTCTATTGTAGAGCTTTTACTAGGAGCAAAAGATACAACCCTTAGTTTTATAGGGTTTGAATCGTTACTTTTATATTACCCTTTTTTAAAAAATAGGGACTTAACGCAAAAATGGGCACAATTGGGGGCTTTAATTACTAATGTTGCCTATACTGTCATTATGGTTGTGAGTTTAGCTTTCTTTAGCGAAGACCAATTAAATAAAACAATATGGGCAACGTTAACTTTATATAAAGTTGTGCAATTGCCTTTTTTAGAAAGATTTGAGTATATTGGAGTTTCTATGTGGATGTTTTTAATTACACCAAACATAGCGCTTGCACTATGGGCAGCCAGCCGTTGTGCCAAGAGAATTTCCGGGATGAATCAACGAAGTGCATTAGTCATAGCTATAGTGATAATGGCTGTCGTTATAATTTTATTACCGACGAGACAAGAAGTAAACCAATTCAGTAATTGGGTTGCGCAAACAGGCTTCTATTTCGTTTTTGTTTATATTCCATTGCTCGTTATCCTTCAAACGATTGCACTAAAGATAAGGAGAGGAAAACATGAACAAACGACTAATCTGTAGCTTTGTTGTTCTTATTTATACCTTACTATTAACGGGTTGCCTAGAGACATCAATTGTTGATGAAGTATCAATGGTTCGGGCTGCATCATTTGACCTAGAAGAAGATGGAAAATTGAAATTAACAGTTAGTTTTCCTACTTTTCCAGACAAAGGTCAAGAACAAACGCTAGAACAAAGGATAATTGAAGCGACAGGTGAAACAACAAAAGGGACTAAAATTTCGTTAAATAAAAATGCTCAAAAGCCTATTTTATTTGGACAAGTTCGCGTACTATTATTTAGCCAAGCACTTGCTGAACAAGGGGTGGAGAAATACATAGATGCCATGTACCGTGACCCTGCTGTTGGAAATCGAATTTCACTTGGCATTGTTGAAGGTAACGATGCAGGAGCATTATTAGATAAAGACCTTGGAATTGGTGATTTATCTGGTGTGTTTTTACCCGAATTAATCGAACAAAATCAAGATACAAGTACGTTACCACCTACGAATATGCATCAATTTTTATTTAGTTTGTATAACGATGGACGGGATGCTTATTTGCCTTTAATCATTCAATCTGATGATAAAGTGTCTGTAGCAGGGACTGCTTTATTTTCAGGCGATAAATTTCATTCTAAACTGAATTTTGAAGATTCTTTTTTCATGAAATTGCTATTAGATACAACGAGACAAGGGATTCATGAATTTGCAATTGAAGATCAAGAGCAAACAAGTTATGTAGTGATTGAAAAATTAAATAGTGATTTTAAGAGAAAGTTGGATAAGTCACGTGATGTCCCACTTTTTATCTTCGATGTAAAGATCGATGGAGCAATAGAGGATTATGATGGACAGATGAATTTAGACGAAACAAAAACTTTAAATAAAATTCAGCAATCTATCGAAAATCAAATTTCTAACCGAGCTCAGGAATTACTAATACAATTTCGTAATGAAGGTATAGATCCTGTTGGAATTGGAGAGAAATATCGAAGCACTACAAGAAATTGGAATGCAGAACAATGGAGAAATGAACTATATCCTAGTGCTGAGTTCGAAGTTAATGTGGATTTAAAAATTATTCAATCAGGTGCTGTTGAATAAAAAAGTGAAAGGAATATTTCATAGAATACTTCCATAGGATAACAATGTGAAATAAATGGAAAAAGAAATGAGTCTCACATCAATGAGGAGGAAAGAATGGTTGATTTCTTGAAACGAATTTGTATAGCTCTAGCTCTAGCTACTTTTATTGGTTTACTATTTCTAAGTACGACAACAACATTTGCCCAAATGAATGAGGAGGTGCCAGAGGAGCTCTTTGAAGCGCTTATCTGGCCTACTGTCGGTGATGTAACCGACATGTATGGGACAAGGGGAGGCAGGCATTTTGGGATTGATGTCGCAGCTCCAGAAGGCACATCCGTTGTAACCATTGCAGATGGGACTGTTAGTCGGTCTTATTATTCTGATACATATGGAAATGTTATTTTTGTAGAGCACGATAATGGACTTGAAACGGTTTATGCGCATCTTCATGTAAGAAAAGCAGAGGAAGGACAAGCTGTGACAGAAGGTGAGAAGATTGGAACGGTTGGCAATACAGGGAGATCTTCAGGGAATCATCTCCATTTTGAAGTCCATGATGGAAAATGGAACATTGATAAGTCAGATTCAATTAATCCATTGTTTGTACTTTCAAAAGAACCAGAATATATGTATGCGGCGCTCGGAGAAGATTCTCCTTATGGTCAATATTGGAAGCAGAGAGAAATTGTTTCTGTTATGAGTCCAAAACAGTTGGAAGATCCCGCTCCAGATAACTCGATAGAGGAGGAGAAAATAATAGTTACGGTACAATCGGGAGACACTCTTTGGGGCTTAGCCTCTACATATGATGTAACAGTTGAGCAACTGAAAAAGTGGAATAACCTTGAAGATGACCTTATAGAAGTGGACGAGATGTTGGTTTTATATCAAACAGAAAATATTCATGTAATCAAATCCGGGGAGACACTTACTTCGATAGCAAGTTCATATGGTGTAACAAGTGAGAATATTAAGGGGAAAAATCAGTTGGCATCAGATGTGATTTATCCAGGCCAAGTGATCGTCATTAACTAAGGGATAAGTCTGTGAAAAATCTGTCGAATATGGTAAAATTAAGTCAAGTTATGATTGTTAGGAATGAAGAAATTGATGGGTATAGAACAAGTAAATGTCAACACTGACTTATTTCAATGGCTTAACGAACAAACAGATCTTTCAAGTTATCAAGTGGACCTCGTTGACGGGTTTATTTTTATGCTTAAAAAAGTAAACCAACATCGTGCAATACGGTTAATCAATGATCGAGAACTGCATCCACGATTTTGGAGATCACACGATCGTACTTTTGGGTATGGTTTAATGAGCAAAAAAGGAAACAAGAAAGCTGCTCACCTCTATCAATTTTATATTGATGTTGCATTTGCAGCGCAGTTAGTAACTGCTGAGGAAGACAAGTTACGATTAACATCCAAGGGTACTGCCTATTTACAGAGAAATAAAGAAGTGCAGTTAGATTTATTGTTTACATATATTTGGTAACATAAAAAAAGGATCGCTTTGGCGATCTCTTTTTTTATAAGCTTCAGTTGTATCAGCGAAATGGATATCGTATTAGGATCTGAAAAAAATAAAGTTGAATTTACTGTATGCATCAGTAAAGTGAGTCATATGTATAAGGGGAGGAGGGATGAGATGAAACACATTATAAAGTCAGGAGAGACCATTTCAAAAATAGCATATATGTATAAAATTAGGCCGTTTGATATATTGTTGTTTAACCCACATATCTATTCAGAAAAAAGTTATTTATATCCGGGAATGGAAATTCATATACCAGCTATTCAATTAGAACAAGAACAGGATTGGACATGTCAAACTGAATTTGGGCAAGATGACCTAGAAAGAATGATCCCTCGATTAAAAGAAAAAGGTGTAAAAGTCCAAGTGATTGGTTATTCTGTCATGAATAAACCAATTTATGCGTTTTTCTATGGAAGTGGCAAAAAAGAAATTTTTTATTCAGGTGGGTGGCATGCTAATGAGTGGCATACAAGTAAATTTCTTATACGTTACATAGATCAACTTGCAACCTTTTATAATAAAAACGAAAGTTGGCATGATTATGATCTTACAAAAATATTAGGTGAAGTCACATTAGTTGTCGTTCCACTTGTAAACCCTGATGGTGTTGATCTAGTCCTTCAAGGAATTTATGAAGATCATCCTTACTACAAAGACGTATTAGCAATTAATAAAGGAATGCGTAGATTTGAACATTGGTCAAGTAATATAAGAGGTGTTGATTTAAATCATCAATGGCCTGCCGGATGGAAACGAGAGGCAGAAGAAAGTCCGCAAGTTCCATGGGCGCGTCATTACAGTGGAACTGCGCCCTTGACTGAGCCAGAAGCTAAAGCGATCTATCAACTTACAAAAAAACATTCATTTTCCTATGTCCTTGCTTTTCATTCACAAGGGCAGGTAATTTATTGGGGATACAGAGGATTAGAGCCTAGCCAAAGCAAGGAGATGGTTGAACGACTCTCGTTAGTAAGTTCTTATTTACCGGTACACACAGCAGATAGTGATGGAGGTTATAAAGATTGGTTTATTCAAGAAACAGGTCGACCAGGGTTCACGATTGAAGTAGGGGTAGGTACTAACCCTCTACCACCAGAAGCTTTTGCTGAAATTTGGTCCAATAATTGTCTCCTTGCATTAGAAGGGCTCAAACTTTAATACATTTTGCTATTGCAATTGTTAGAAAACAGTTTAACTAGAAAAGGTACCTCTTTAACAAGAGGTACCTTCAGATTGTTGAGAAACCCCACTTTTTCAAGTGGGGTTTCTCTTATGCCTTTATCTTTCTTTCTAAAATCCAATAAA
>NZ_JAWRVL010000025.1:0-58818 GCF_036663595.1 Halalkalibacter lacteus | reverse complement strand
TACTAAATTACTAAAAGTTGACGAGATATCATGTATCTCTATTTCGCTTGGCTTTTGTTCAGTTTTCAAAGAACTACTTTGTCGTTTCACAGCGACTTTCATATGATAACAAACCTCCGAAGGCTTGTCAACAAGTTATTTAAAAACTTGTAAGTCGTCTTGGCGACAAGGAATAATATATCATCTACAAAAAATAATTGCAAGACTTTTTCATAAAAAAGTTAATAAAATTTAAGAGGTTGTCCAAAAGAAAAAGCACTCCCTTTTTGAACAACCTCTTAAAGAGGAAGACTTAACCTAGGTTTCCGCCCAAAACGACTCTATATAAATCGTGCTTGCTACAGGGTCTTCCCCTTCCTATGCTTCCTACTCACCAACAATCTATCTTATTCACCTTGTTCACGATGACGCATTTGCGGAAATAACAACACGTCACGGATAGACGGGGAATTCGTCAAGAGCATAACCAATCGATCAATTCCGATTCCAAGCCCACCTGTTGGCGGCATCCCGTACTCTAACGCTTCAACAAAATCTTCATCCATCATATGAGCCTCATCATCACCTTGCTCACGTTCCACAAGTTGCTGCTCAAAGCGCCCGCGTTGATCAATCGGATCATTTAACTCTGTAAATGCATTCGCATGCTCACGACCAACAATAAATAGCTCAAAACGATCCGTAAAACGAGGATCTTCAGGATTCTTTTTCGCTAGTGGCGATATCGCCAATGGATGCCCATAAATAAACGTTGGTTGAATAAGCTCTTCTTCAATAAAATGCTCAAAGAACTCATTTACAACATGACCGTAAGTCATCGTTTCTTTTACATGAACGTTGTGTTCCTTCGCAATAGCTCTTGCTTCTTCGTCGCTCATTTCTTTCCAGAAATCTACACCTGTTTTCTCTTTAATTGCATCGACCATGTGAACTCGTTTCCATCTCGGTTCTAAATTCACTTCATATTCTCCATACGTTACGGTCGTAGTACCTAACACTTCTCTTGCAATATGCGCTACTAATTCCTCTGTCAGTTCCATTATATCATCGTAGTCAGCATAGGCTTCATATAACTCAATCATTGTAAACTCGGGGTTATGACGTGTCGACACACCTTCATTACGGAATACCCGGCCAATCTCATAAACCTTTTCCAAACCACCAACAATTAAACGCTTCAAATGTAATTCAATTGCAATACGCATATAAAGAGTCATGTCTAACGCATTATGATGCGTAACAAACGGACGAGCAGAAGCTCCACCAGCAATTGAGTGCATTGTTGGTGTTTCCACCTCTAAATAACCTTTAGAATCCAAATAACGGCGCATTGATTGTAGAATTTTACTACGTAATACAAACGTATCTCTTACTTCCGGGTTAACAATAAGATCAACGTAACGTTGACGATAGCGTTGCTCTATATCTTTTAATCCATGGAATTTATCTGGTAGCGGTCGGAGTGATTTGGATAACAATTCGAACTTTGTAACCTTGATTGAGAGCTCTCCAACTTTTGTTTTAAAAGCTGTTCCCGTTACCCCAACAAGATCACCAATATCAATTGTATTAAACAAATCATACTGTTCTTCACCGATTGCATCTTTCCGAACATAGATTTGTACTTGTCCAGTTAAATCTTGAATATGAGCAAATCCCGCTTTACCCTTGCCGCGCTTTGTCATAATACGCCCTGCAAGTGTAACCTCATGACCCACCTCATCAAGAGCCTCCTTCGTTTCCTCTCCAAATGATTCAGTCATTAACTTGGCTGTATGTGAACGTTCAAATCGCCCTCCAAATGGATCCTGTCCTTGTTTCTGCAACTTCGCCAGCTTTTCCCTGCGCACTGCCAGCTGATCATTTAACTCAAGTTCTTGAGCCATGTGTACATCATCTCCTCTATTTTCTATTCAGTTCATCATTAGTATCTGTTCTTATATGTAGAAAAACTGCCAGCGTATCACACTGGCAGCATTTTAATTACAAACGAATTATAGTGAAGTACATCAGAAAAGTCAAACAACACTTGATTGTTGTTCAGCCATACGTGCTTCTAACTCATCAACAAAAGCATATAAGGTATTCGCTACATCGTCTCTCGTTTCAAAGCTGTTAATTTCATCGCGAACATGCCCATTACCTCGCATCCCTTTTAAATACCACGCTGCGTGCTTTCGCATTTCACGAACTGCCACATTCTCACCCTTTAAGTTAATAAGGCGATCTAAGTGAATCATACAAACATCAATTTTTTCACGTGGAGTTGGTGCGTCTGCAAATGTACCATGTTCTAAGTATTGAATTGTTTGATATAACATCCATGGGTTTCCTAGAGCGGCACGCCCTATCATGACACCGTCTACTCCTGCTTCGTCTAACATACGACGCGCATCTTGCGGTGTAGTAACATCGCCATTTCCAATAACAGGAATGTTAACAGCTTCTTTTACCTGTTTAATGATATTCCAATCAGCTTTGCCCTCATACATTTGTACACGAGTCCGGCCATGCACAGCGACTGCACTGCCTCCTGCACGTTCAACCGCACGAGCATTCTCTACCGCATAAACATGATCAGAATCCCATCCAATGCGCATCTTTACCGTTACCGGTTTATCAACAGCATCGACAGTTGCTGCCACCATCTCATAAATTTTATTTGGATCAAGTAACCATTTGGCACCTGCATCACATTTTGTGATTTTTGGAACAGGACAACCCATATTGATATCAATGATATCCGCATTTGTATTTTTATCTACAAATTTCGCAGCTTCTACAAGCGTCTCTCTTTCACCACCAAAAATTTGTAAGCTTAACGGTTTTTCACGTTCATCCACGTACAGCATACTTAGCGACTTTTCGTTCTTATGCAGGATCGCTTTATCACTAACCATTTCTGCACAAACTAACCCTGCACCAAATTCCTTTGCAATTAATCGAAATGCCGGATTACATACACCCGCCATTGGCGCTAAAACAACTTGGTTTTTCATTTCAATATTCCCGATTTTTAACACAACTCACCTCCATATAGATAACCTTTCATCAGGTATTAATTCACTCTTCGGTACATGTAATACAGATGTCATCTTCTCGATCATTGAATCAGTAGGGTGACGATTGCCACGCTCCACTTCTCCTAATACCGAGACAGACATTCCTATTTCCTTTGCAAATTCTTCTTGCGTATATCCTTTGAGCTTGCGATAGGCTCGAATTTTTCTTCCTTTGTCTCTGGATTCCATATCGTTACCCCTTCTTTATCCGGTAATTCATCATAAATCTCTTGAATTGTTTGTCCGAGATTCTTTGCATACAGATTTGGGTGGATTTCCTTCAATGGAACAATCACAAATGATCGCTCCCACATTCTTGGGTGAGGAATCGATAAGTTCTCCATCACCATATTTTCTTGGTCAAACAGCAAAATGTCAAGGTCTATTGTTCGTGGGCCCCATCTGATATCTCGTTCACGCCCGCAATCACGCTCGATCGACTGCGTTACATCCAATAATTTCCACGGGGAAAGTGTCGTTTTAATATAGACAACCATATTTAAAAACGACTGTTGATCAACATATCCAACCGGCTCTGTTTCATAAATTGATGAACGGTTCACGACTTGTATACGTTCATCTTCTCTTAGAAATGAAATCGCCTTTTCTAAGTACTCGTACCGATCACCAATATTGGAACCTAAAGCAATATAAACATCATGTTTCATTGGCGTGACCTCGTTATTTCTATCGCAACCGATTGGTAATGGCCAGGTATAGGAGGATCCGGCTTAATAACCTTCACTTTACATTCTTGTAACCGTTCATAATTAGCAAGTAGTTCAATTGCGACCTTCTCTGCTACTGACTCAAGGAGTTTCAAAGATTCACCTTCAACAATATTTCTGACCCGATTATACACTTCACCGTAGTTAATCGTTGCGTTTAATTCATCTGACGTTCCTGCTTCTTTTAAATCTAATTGCAAAACTAAATCAACAATGAAACGTTGCCCCAGCTTTTGTTCTTCTTGAAATACGCCATGATATCCATAAAAGGCTAGTTGATTCATATAAATTTTATCCATGAGTCATTTCCTTTCCGATCAAAGCATCCATCATTTTAGCCATTCGAAACATTTCCTTTACATCGTGAACCCGCATAATGTGGCACCCCTTCATGATTCCATAACAAACCGTTGCACCTGTTCCTTCAACTCTTTCATCAACTGGTAACTGGAGCGTCTTTGCAATCAATGACTTTCGAGATGTCCCAAGTAAAACCGGATAGCCCATACCTGTAATTTGATCTAAATGTCTCATCACCTCGAGGTTTTCTTCATGTGTTTTCGCAAACCCAATACCAGGATCGAGTATAATCTGTTCTTTCGGAACCCCTGCATCGAGACAAATGGAGATACTTTCTTCTAAGTCTAATATAACATCTTGCATTAAATCGTTATAAGTCGGATCTACGCGGTTATGCATCAAAATAATCGGGACATTATAATCGGCTGCAACCCTCGCCATGCGTTTATCCCACTTAGCTCCCCACACGTCATTAATGATCTCTGCTCCAGCCTCTATTGCTTGTTTCGCTACTTCTGGTTTATACGTATCAATTGAAATAGGTACGGAAATCTCCTTGGCTACTTTTTCAATAATAGGTACTACTCTTCTAATTTCTTCTGCTTCATCCACCATTGTCGCACCAGGCCTCGTCGATTCACCGCCAATATCAATGATATCAGCCCCATCCTCTACAAGTTGCTTCGCACGTTCAACAGCTCGTTCGACCTCATCATATTTCCCGCCGTCAGAAAAAGAATCTGGTGTTAAGTTTACTATCCCCATAATCAACGTCCGCTTCTTTTTTTGTAACTTTCGAATCATGTTATGCCTCCATTCAATTCTGATCTGCTCCATAACCGCTCTCGATTAAACGCTATCAGTCTCCTTAACTCCCTTGCAACTAGATGTTCTCCTCTATAGGACTGACCATTCAGCGATGTTAAAGAGACAACCTCTTGTATCGAGTTTGTAATAAACGCTTCATCTGCACTCATGACATCATCAGGTCGAAAAAAGCCGATTCGATACGGAATCCCTTTTTGTTCTAGCAAAGAAAGAACCAACTGCCTCGTAATTCCATCTAATATTCCCGTCTTCACACTCGGGGTAAACACAACACCATCTTTCACCCAAAAAAGATTAGAGACTATTCCTTCTGCAACAAAACCTGCTTCAGTTAGAAAAATCCCCTCAACGTTACTAGCATCTCCTAATTCTCGTTTTGCCAAAACATTATTTAAATAGTGATGAGATTTTAAGCGAAACTCGCCTTCTGGTGTATTTCGTTTTATTGAAAGAATTGTCGCATCCTTCTCTGAAGCTATTTGGCTAGGAAGTGGTTTCATAAAAACAATCGTTGTTGGGTTTGTGTATTCTCCTGTATAGAACCCAAGGTCATTTGAACCTGCTGCCACATTCCATCTCACATAAGCACTTTCGAGTTCATTCGCCTGTAGCAACGCTTGAATGACTTCAACAATCTCTTCTCTTTTCATCGACCAATTAATACCAAGAGATGTGAGACCGTTCTGCAAACGTTGAAAATGGTCATCCAGTAAAAATGGATGACCATTATCAACGCGGATCGTTTCAAACAGACCAAGACCGTACATATATCCATGATCAAAAGCAGAAATGGTGGCTTTTTCTTTGCTTACGATCTGCCCATTTACATAGACGAACACGTTGATTTCTCCTTTCCATATGTTTCAACAAAGTTTTTCAGAAGTCGTTTTCCTTCTTCCGTCATAATCGATTCTGGGTGAAATTGAACTCCTTCAATTGGAAGCTCTCGGTGGCGAATCGCCATAATTTCTCCTTCATCAGTCTCCGCTGTCACTACAAAACAATCAGGTAACGTTTCTTTTTTCACAATGAGAGAATGATATCTCGTTGCTGTAAGAGGCTGGGGCAACCCTTTGAAAATCGTTTCGCCATCATGACGAATGTTTGATGTTTTACCGTGCATCAGTCGTTCTGCCCGAACCACATCGCCACCAAATACTTGGGCTATGGACTGATGACCAAGACACACACCAAAGATCGGGACTTTCCCAGCAAAACGTTCAATCGTTTCAAGACTTATTCCTGCTTCATTCGGGCTTTTCGGACCTGGTGAAATCATAATAAAATCCGGTTTCAGCTCTTCTATTTCCTCTAATGTAATCTGATCATTACGCCGAACAATGAGTTCATGCCCCATTTCCCCTAAATATTGAACAAGGTTGTACGTAAATGAATCATAGTTATCAATCATTAAAATCATTTTATTCTCCTCCTCAACTCAAACTAACAATCTTTTTGCTCATCTCTTCTTCACTAGTCTCTAATGCATGCCAAAGCGCTCTTGCTTTTTTAAAAGATTCTTTATACTCGTTAGATGGGACCGAATCAATCACAATTCCTGCTCCTGCTTGAACATGCGCTTGTCCATCTTTACAAATCATCGTCCTGATGGCAATATTCAGCTCCATATTCTCGTCAAATCCAATCCACCCTATAGATCCAGTATAAATCCCTCTGCGTACGGGTTCAAGCTCTTCTATGATTTCCATCGTTCTTACTTTTGGAGCACCTGTTATCGTTCCTCCAGGAAACGTTGCTCGAATCACATCATATAGATCGTATTGAGCGTCTAATGTCCCTTTTACATTAGAAACAATATGCATAACGTGTGAGTATTTTTCAATCACCATTAGTTCATCTACTTCAACCGTCCCATAAGCAGACACACGCCCTAAATCATTACGTTCTAAGTCAACTAGCATCACATGCTCTGCCCGTTCTTTTTCATTGTTAATCAAAGTTGAAGCGAGCTTCTGATCTTCTTGTTCGTCCTTGCCACGAGAACGAGTTCCAGCAATCGGCCTTGTGCTTAGCTCCGTACCTTCCTTTTTAACAAGTAACTCTGGAGAAGCACTTACTAGCTGAAAATCAGGGGTTTGAAAATAACTCATATATGGAGAAGGATTTAAATTTCTCAAAATTTCATAAACATGAGCTGGTTCTGTTGATAATGTTTTGGATTGGCGAACCGACAAATTGACTTGGAACACATCGCCGCAAGCGATATATTCTTTTATTTTTTCAACCGCTTCACAAAATGCTTCTTCTGAGAGTGAAGCTCGTTTTTCATCGCTATTTGAACAATTCACCTTTGATCTCTCAGCTCGATATTCGCCTTCTTCGTTCCATTGTTTACTATAATCTTCTATTCTTTTTTCTAAAACATCACTTTCATCTTTGCTGCCATGTACTATGATCCACATTATCTGTTTCTCGTGGTCATAAATAAACACATCATCAAAAAGCATAAAATATAAATCAGGAAGAGCTAAATCGTCCTCAGCGATCTGAGGAAGATTTTCGATTTCGCGGACAATATCATAAGAAATATAACCAATTGCTCCTCCTTGGAATGGAGGTAACTCCGGTAGAGTTGATTGATAATAAGGAGAAAGAACTTCTTTTAAACTCTCTAGTAACGGACCTTCCTTCTCTTGTACGTTTCCGTCGATTTCAAAAGTTAAACGATTTGAGTTTCCTGAAATAACCCCAAAAGGTTTTAAGCCGATAATGCTGTAACGACCACCTCTTCCACTTTCTAAGAGGACATGCTTTGACTCACAAACAGCTAGTCGTTGGTACCGGTTAAACCATACTTTATGACCAAGAGGGAAAGACTTCACTCTTTTCATACGATTCTGTTGCAACTTCTTCACTCCCATCTCCATTCCTTTTCGTCTATTCTACACGAGAGAACACCTTTCAGCCAAACACAAAACTGCTGCTTTACATTCTAATCTACTGGTCGATAGTCTTCTTATCCTTTTCTTCAATAAAAAACTGTCCTTTCATATAACTGCAATAAAAAATATCTTTAATTTGGGCGTATCCTTTTTTCCCTAGCTCAGATAACAACCATTCCTTTGTTTTTCTAATTATGATTAAATGATCATCTTGGATGACCCCGTCCTGGATTAATGGGAGTGTAAACAAAGAGGAATTTTCGTCTTTTGTAAAAATGGATAAGTTCCCTGACCTTTCTAGAATAGCAAAGTCTACTTCTCTTATATCAGAAATTCCTTTTTCTCGTAATTGGAATAGTACATCATCAAGATTATAGCGTTGTTTTCTCATATTTGTTTGATTCAATTTTCCATTTTCAATAATCATGATCGGTCTACCTTCAATAAGGTCCCGAAACTTTTGATTTTTTAAGCTAATGGTTGTCAGAGTCATTTGGATAAAAATCAGCAAAAAGATAGGGGCTAGCCCCCGTGCCATTGATACTTCTGGATCCTCAATCGCAATAACAGCAAGCTCAGCAATCATTAACGACACAATAATATCTAGTAAACTCAGTTCTCCCAATTCTTTCTTTCCCATAAATCTAAAAAACGTTAGAATGATGATAAACACTACAATCGTTCGAAGTAAAATAATAATCATTTCACTCACTTTTAAGCTGCCCCTTTCACCTTCTAATCTCCTTTATTTTGCCCTAAACAAGCAAATAAATGCAGGTGTCGCACTTCATGATACAATTCTCCATGCTTATATTAAGTATCTAGAAAACGAACTATAGAAGAAGTGTTTGAAAGATGACATTTGTGCTGTAAATTCCGCTCTGGCCGACTCTCACCATCGATTATATGCTTTAACAACAAAAAGGCTATGAGCTTGCACTCACAGCCTTCTTACTAATGATTAATCTTCAAATTGATAAAGTGGTGTACTTAAGTAACGCTCACCATTAGAAGGGATAATTGCTACTACTTTTTTACCCGGTCCAAGCTTTTCAGCAAGTTGAAGTGCCGCATAGATAGCTGCTCCTGAAGAAATCCCACCTAAAATACCTTCTTCACGTGCTGCACGACGCGCATACTCAAATGCATCTTCATTTGAAACTTGAATAACTTCATCATATACTTCTGTATCTAAGATTTTCGGTACAAAACCAGCACCAATACCTTGGATTTTATGCGGGCCAGGTGTTCCACCAGATAAAATAGGTGAATCTTTTGGCTCAACCGCAGCAATCTGAAGGTTCGGGAATTTTTCTTTTAATACACTACCTGCACCTGTAATCGTTCCGCCAGTACCAATACCTGATACAAATCCGTCTAACTGACCGTCAACTTGCTCAAGAAGTTCTTTTCCAGTTGTATTGCGGTGAATTTCAGGGTTTGCTTCATTTTCAAATTGTTGTGGCATGAAGTAGCCTTCTTCTTTCGAAAGCTCAGTCGCTTTACGAATCGCTCCGCCCATCCCTTCTGGACCTGGTGTAAGGACTAACTCTGCTCCATAAGCACGTAATAAGTTACGGCGCTCCATACTCATAGTCTCAGGCATAACAAGCTTTGCTTTATATCCTTTAGCTGCAGCAACCATTGCAAGACCAATACCTGTGTTACCACTTGTAGGCTCAACGATTGTTACTCCAGGCTTTAAGTGACCAGATTTTTCACCTGCTTCAACCATCGCTAGAGCAATACGGTCCTTTACACTGCTCCCTGGGTTCATGTACTCTAATTTCAAGTAAATATCAGCATGTTTATCTGTTACAAGACGATTTAATTTTACTAATGGTGTTTGTCCGATTAGATCAGTAATTGAATTTACAACTTTCACAACAACGCCTCCTCAATCCCTAGTAATTTCATTGGTTTTATATAAATTATTTTATCAAACGTTTTCAGATAAGTCAATCAGCATGTTACAAATTCCCCACTTTTTCTCATACCTGCTCTAATAGACCTTTTAACTCTTCAGCTGTAAGTGTATAGGTCTCATTACAGAAATGACAAACTGTTTCAGCACCGCCATCTTCATCAATCATTGCTTGAATTTCTTTTTTTCCTAAACTTATGATTGCATTTTCGACTCGTTCTTTCGAACAGCGGCATGAAAACGTGATCGGTTGTTTATCAAGAAACTTCACATTGTCATCGCCTAAAAGCGCTTGTAGCATTTCTTCTGGTGGCATCCCCGCTTCCACTAATTTTGAAATAGGTGGAATTGTCGATAAGCGCTTCTCAATTTCGTCAATGACTGTATCATCAGCACCTGGCATTAATTGAATAATAAATCCACCTGCTGCCAAAATCGTGTTATCTGGATTCACAAGTACTCCAACCCCAACTGACGATGGCGTTTGTTCAGAAGAAGCAAAGTAATAGGTGAAATCTTCTCCAAGTTCACCTGAAACAAGTGGAACACTTCCTGTGAAATGATCCTTTAGTCCTAAGTCCTTCACAACAGATAAGTACCCGTTTGTACCAACAGCTCTAGCTACATCTAACTTCCCTTGACTATTTAAGTCAAAGTGCGTTTTAGGATTGGTTACATAGCCTCTTGTTTCTCCTTTTGTATTGGCATCAATAATAATTTTTCCAATTGGACCTTGCCCTTCAACTTTCACTGTGAGCTTAGAATCACCTTTAAGCATCGTTGCCATCATCGTACTTGCCATCATCGCTCGTCCTAGTGCAGCTGATGCTGTTGGCCACGTCCCTTGTCTTCTAGCTGCCTCGTTTACCATATTCGTTGCGACAAGTGAATAGGCTCTCACTTTCCCATCAAATGCCGTTGCTTTAATTAAATAATCTTCCATTCTAATTCCCTTCCTTACGTGTTTTTTTCGTAAATCATTTGCAATCCTTTTAACGTTAAGAACGGTTCTACCACATCAATCGTCTCCGTCTCTGATGCAATTAACGAAGCCATTCCACCCGTTGCGATTACGGTAGGGACTTTATTTGATTGTGACTTCATTCTGTTAACAATTCCATCTACCTGACCAACATATCCATAAAAAATACCAGCTTGCATCGCATGTACTGTATTTGTCCCCAGAACATTTTTCGGTTTGGCTATCTCAATTCTCGGGAGTTTCGATGCCCTTGTATACAGCGCCTCTGTTGAAATCGAAATTCCTGGTGAAATAGCTCCGCCCATGTATTGACGTTCCTCGTTAATATAACAATACGTAGTCGCAGTACCAAAGTCGACTACTATCAACGGGCTTCCATATAACTGAATCGCAGCCACAGCGTTTACAATGCGGTCAGCTCCTACTTCTTTCGGGTTATCATATTTCACATTTAACCCCGTTTTAATACCAGGGCCAATGACCTTTGGTTTCATGCCAAAATACTTTTTACACATTAGTTCAATTGTAAACATAATGGGCGGGACAACAGAAGAAATGATAATGCCTTCAATGACGGTAAAGGAAATACCAACATGTTCAAATAACCCTTTTAGTGACATCGCCCATTCATCTTCTGTCTTTTGACGACTTGTAGCAATCCTCCAATGGTATTTTAATTCTCTTCTCTCATAAAGTCCTAGAACTATATTGGTGTTTCCAATGTCTACTACCATTATCATATGTATTCACCACCAGCTTTCCCCGATCCTTCAAGTATCTTTCTTTATTATTTTGTGCAAATAGTGGATAATTCAGACAATTTATATTCTTCATTGCATATTTTCTATACAAGGTAAAGAGCGACCTTATTTTACAAACTCTATTATAAAACATCACTTCTTATTATGCTCTAATTTGCACTTCTCGAACCTACCGAACATGTACCTTAACAGATATTAAAAAAAAGAGGTACAAATCATATGATTTGCACCTCCCAAATGTACTGTAATGCCTACGTTACTCATCTTTTTTCTTTTCTTCAGTAGAAGGTTGATCTTCTTTCTTGACATCACTGTCTTCAGAGTCCTTGTTTACATTCTTTTTCGAATTGATATTGACCTTCATATCAGAGTCGACTCCCGGCTCATCTCTTCCATCTAGATACTTGTTAGTGTGATGGTTATCAGGAAGCTTCCCTTCGTTAATGAGTGATTGAATCTGTTCAGCATCAAGCGTTTCAATCTTCATTAATGTCTCTGCAACAAGATCTAAACTTGCTTTATGCTCAGTTAAAATCTGTTTACAACGTTCATAACATTCTTTAATAATTTTCTGTACTTCTAGATCAATCTCATGAGCGAATGCTTCGCTGTAGTTTTGTTCATTTTGAATATCACGACCTAAGAATACTTGCCCACCAGAATTACCTGATCCAAACTGCATAGGTCCCAGCTTTTCACTCATCCCATATTCAGTTACCATTTTACGCGCAATCCCTGTTGCACGTTGGAAGTCATTATGAGCACCTGTACTCACTTCCCCGAATTGAACTTCCTCAGCTACACGACCGCCAAGTAATCCAATAATCTTATCAAGTAACTCCGGCTTTGTCATAAAGTAGCGGTCTTCCTTAGGAAGCATAACTGCATATCCACCAGCCATCCCTCTAGGGACAATGGTTACTTTATGAACCATATCAGCACTCTCAAGCTTCACACCGACAACCGTGTGTCCAGCTTCATGCCATGCAACAATTTTCTTCTCCTTAGGTGAAATGACACGGCTCTTTTTCGCAGGGCCAGCAATCACCCGGTCAATAGCTTCTTCAACATGGATCATGTTAACTTTTACTTTATTGTTTCTTGCCGCAATTAAAGCAGCCTCATTTAATAAATTCTCAAGGTCTGCGCCAGAGAAACCTGGTGTGCGTTCTGCAATAGCTCTTAAATTAACATCGTCGTCTAATGGTTTATTACGAGCATGAACCTTTAAGACATCTTCACGTCCATTTACATCTGGACGATTCACTTGAATTTGGCGATCAAAACGACCTGGACGTAATAAGGCAGGGTCAAGAATATCCGCACGGTTCGTTGCTGCGATAATAATAATTCCTTCATTTGCACTAAACCCATCCATTTCAACTAGTAACTGGTTCAATGTTTGCTCACGCTCATCATGCCCTCCACCAAGACCAGCACCACGTTGGCGACCAACCGCATCAATCTCATCAATAAAGATTATACAAGGAGCACTTTTCTTTGCATTTTCAAAAAGGTCACGTACACGCGATGCACCTACACCGACAAACATCTCCACAAAGTCAGAACCACTAATAGAGAAAAATGGTACACCTGCTTCACCAGACACTGCACGTGCAAGCAACGTTTTACCTGTACCAGGAGGTCCAACAAGCAAAACACCCTTTGGTATACGCGCACCAATTGCTGAGAATTTACGTGGATCTTTTAGAAATTCTACTACTTCAACAAGTTCTTGCTTTTCTTCGTCAGCACCAGCAACATCCTCAAATTTCGCTTTCTTCTTATCATCGCTCACCAACTTGGCTTTGCTTTTCCCAAAGTTCATGACTCGACCACCGCCACCTTGGGCTTGGCTTAACAAGAAGAAGAACAAAATAAAGATAATGATGAAAGGAATGATGGATGTAAAGAACGTTACCCATCCACTAGCTTCATCAGCCGGCTGAATATCTACACCAAGCGCAACTCCACCTGGACCTTCGGCATTGTAAAGCATTTCCGCTGATTGCTCGCTTTGCAATACATATGTTTCAAAAAATTCACCTTCGTCTTGGTCAGTAAATTGTCCTCGCACTAAATAAACTTGACGTACAGGCTTAGCCGAAAGTTCACGAACCTCACCTCGCTCAAGTCTTTCAGTGAACTCGGTAAATGTAACACTCTCTGTTTCTGTTTGATCCGTACTAAAGACATTTACAATTCCAATAATTACGAGAAAGATAAGTAAATAAAAGATGGTATTACGAAATATACGATTCATTTCTTGACCTCCTCCCACGACAATACAACTTTGCTTATCGTACCATAATTGTTATTTTGTTCACAAACTTTAACTCTCATAGATTTCAGGCTTTAAGATCCCGATATACGGCAAGTTTCGGTACTTTTGGGCATAATCCAATCCATATCCAACAACAAACGCGTCAGGAACAATAAATCCCGCTAAATCTGGTACTAAATCGACTTGACGTCCATCTGGTTTATCTAATAGAGTTACAACTTTAACTGATTTCGCTTTTCGATAATGGAAAAGCTTAACGAGATAGCTTAATGTTAGCCCACTATCAATAATATCTTCTAAAATAAGAACATCTCGACCTTCGACCGACGTATCTAAGTCTTTTACTATTTTGACCTCTCCAGATGAAACCATGCCTGCTCCATAACTCGATACATCCATAAAGTCCATTTCAAGATGTGTGTCAATTCGTTTGGTTAAATCACCCATAAATGGCATAGCACCTTTTAATACACCAACTACAAGCGGAAACTTCTCATCATATTCTTCTGTAATTTGTTTTCCTAACTCCCGACACTTTTCTTGTATTTGTTCTTCGGAAATCAGTATCTCTTTAATCTCGTCCCTTATCAATGTCAAACAAACCTCCTACATTCATCAGATCAATTGTCTGGTTCACTCTCTACTCGACGGTAACACGATACAACTAATTTCTTTTTCGTATGCATGGCTACATTCGCAACTTTCGATCTGTGTAAAAAAGGCACCCATAAAATTCGCCCTTCTCCATCCACTAAAAGTGGCCAATGCTTTCTGTCATACTTTGAGATTTTACGATCAATGAACAACCTACCTACTTTTTTCGTACCTTCCATCCCTCGACACGTCATGCGGTCATTTGGCTGTTTCCCTCGAATAAAAAGCGGTTCAGAAACCTCTTCATAGTCCAAGATCACTTGATTGCTCGCTTCAACTACATCCATGTCATCTGTCACATAAGTCTCGATAAGCCACGTAGAGGTAGTAGTAATGCCTGGAATGGTCAATGATTGTACTTGTTCTTTGAACGAATTCACTTGCCCCTTCAAGAAATGACAAACATGATAATCGCGCCGTACAAAAAATGAGTCAGAAAAATGAATTTCACCCGACGGTTTTTCACGGTGAAGCATTTC
Organism: Halalkalibacter lacteus; assembly: GCF_036663595.1. Taxonomy (NCBI): domain Bacteria; kingdom Bacillati; phylum Bacillota; class Bacilli; order Caryophanales; family Bacillaceae; genus Halalkalibacter; species Halalkalibacter lacteus. Next base: position 43,913 of record NZ_JAWRVL010000025.1, on the reverse strand, counting down.
GAGCACTTGCTCAATATGTATAGACGTAATCGATGGTGAATTTTTCCGGTAAAGATAACTTAATATTAGATGAATCACTCTTCTTTGTAAAGGGAGGGCTACATCAAGAAGGGCTTGGCGTGAAATTGTAACGTTTTGTTCACTTTCTTTAAGAACAATGGAAGCTTTTACTTTTTCAGCCAATTCCATAAGAAATTTCTGATCATCACTTTCCCACTCATTTTGCCTTTGCATATGAATATGGATATTTTGATTCTCATTCTTTAAAAACGGCAACATTTTTTTTCGAAACCGATTACGTGTATAAACAGTCGATTGATTACTTGAATCACGTCTTGGATCAATGGAAGCTTCTATACAATATTGCTCAATTTTCTCCTTCGTTATTCCTAAAAGAGGTCGAATAATTGATCCTTTTCCAAGACTTCGTTCAAGTGGAATTCCATATGTAAATAACGGAAGGCTTCCCCTTGCCATTTTCATAAGCATCGTTTCGATTTGATCATCACCATGATGACCTGTCGCAATTTTACTATTCGGATACTCATTAAGTAATTCTTCGAACCACTGATAGCGCAGTTCTCTTGCTGCTACCTGTGTTCCTTTTTTCTGCTCCTTAGCATACGCTTTTACATTTACACGTTTTTGAGATAAGAGAATTCCACGTTCATCACAAAATCGCTGTACATATAGAGCATCATCATCCGCTTCTTTCCCTCTAAGCTGGTGATGAATATGGCAGGCCATAACCTGTATTTGATACTGACCTTTCATCTGCCAAAGATAATGAAGCAGCGCCATGGAATCAGGACCACCTGATACGGCGACAATGACTATCTCACATCGGTTAAAAAGATTATGCCGTTTAATAAACTTATGAACGTCTAGTTTCATAACGTTGTCCAATTCCTCCTTTACCAATTGAGAAAATGGATAAAGCAAAAACAAGTCCAGCAGCAATCGCACCAGCTCGAAGCATGGTCTCAATTCCTAGCTGCAAACCATGTATGTAATCTCCATCTACAAACGCAAGCATCGTAAAGTACGCTCTGCCTCCAGGCACAAGCGGAATAATACCAGGTATACTAAACGTTGTAACAGGCACACGGAACTTTCTTGCAAGTAAGTGACAGCAAGTCGCACAAACAAGCGAGGCTACTGCTGTAGCAAAGATATCGGACATACCAAATGTCGGTAATGTCGAATAAATAAACCAAGCTAATGCACCAACGACTCCACCTAACCATAAAATACGCTTTGGTACATTAAATATAACCCCAAATGCCACTGTAGCAAAAAAACAAAAAATCAGTTCAAGTACCATCATTCATCCTCCTGAATTCATCTCTATAAAAATAGAGCAATTGCAAGTGCAACACCTGTTGCGATTGATAACGCCGTAATGACTGCCTCCGCACCTCTACTAACGCCAGCTATTAAATCTCCTGACATTAAGTCTCTAACCGCATTTGTGAGGGGGATTCCCGGGACTAATGGCATTAACGTCCCAATGATCACTTGGTCGAGGTTTTCTCCAAGTCCAAATAGAACAAGGCCAATCGCAACGGCTCCACCTATAAAGGCAGACATGAATTCAGCAAAAAACTTTACCTTTGTATAATCTTGAAGCGTAACGATACACCAACTTGCTACAAATCCAGCAATAAAGGCTGGGACCGTGTCATACAAATTTCCACCAAATAAATAAGAGAAAGCGCCTCCTGCTATGCCAGAGGAAAAATGCAACAAAAGCGGCGAATAATTCATCGGTGCTTTGGCAATTTCCTCTAACTTATCTAATGCTTCATCACTTGTGATTGTCCCGCTAACGAACTCCCTTGAAACTTGGTTAACAAGAGTCACCTTGTTTAAATCTTGGAGTCTGTCATCAACTCGAATCATTTGCATGACATCGCCCTTACTATCTTCTTCAAATGATAGGAAGATTCCTGTTGTGGTCACAAAGCTATGAACATTTTTAAACTGTGCCGACTTGGCCATTCTTTCCAACGTTTCTTCAACTCGATATGTTTCAGCACCATAGGTGAGCATGATTTCGCCTGCAAGCAAGCATATATCCATCATCCGATCAGCTTTCATACCAACTCCTCCATCTACACAAGCCGATTTCTTTACTTACTTTCTACATCATTTGTCCAAATAAGTATAGGATATATATCAATAGAAGAAAAGAGCAAAGCAGGAAGATTTCAACAAAGTAAGAGGATTGCTTTTGTTTCTTATCGCTAGTAGTAGCGACTTTCGTTTTTTTCATTTTCTTTTGTGCTTTTACTGGAAGATGTTTATAGCTAGAACTTTTCGAGACAGCTTTCACCATCTCTTTTCGCATCGCCTCGGCTGAGTCATACTTTCCTTGTAAAGCACTAATAATTACATCTCGGTACGGACGAAGGAGAGGCTTATCATCTACACTTTGCTTTAGCAGTACAATTGTTTTTTCTCCTTTCTTTTCAAAGCGCTTTGGATAAGCACAGTTGATCATAACCATTGCCACTGCAAACAAATCATAGCTTGGCTCTGCCTTTCTTGATCCAAGCCCCCAATACCCTCGATCAAAAAACTCCGTGTATTCTTTTATTGACCTTCCAATTAACGTTGTCCCTCCGACATCTAACCATCTAATTCTTGCAGGAGGACCTACAACAAGAACGTTATCAGGTTTCAAATCACCAAATACCCAACCAGCAGAATGTAGCCGGTCCAAATCACCAAGTAATTGAACCATTAAGATCCCTAACCACTCTACTCCTCGATTTTGCATATACTCAATCAATTCTGTTCCTTTTAAATACTCCATTACATAAAAAGGAAACGTCCCTTCCGAAGTGACTAGATCATCTACATCTAGCAAAGAAGGTCCAAGAACAACCCCTTGAACCTTTGAGAAATGTTTTAACACATTTACCTCTGATGTAATAGACATACTATCGGTACCTACTTTCAAAGCAACAAGACCTTTAGCAGATTCTGCTAAATACACCTTGCCAGTTGCCCCAGCCCCTAGTACCCTTACAATTTTATATGGATGCCTGTGCCACTTTCCAACGATTTTTGCTCCTGCCGTAAGTTTACATACCTGATTCTTCGAGTAGCTGTGCTTCATCACCAGCCATCAAACTCCTTCTTGAGCCAGACTTCAAAAATTTCTCAAGGGCCACTTGCAGAGCAGGTCCGGTCGGTGTAATTCCACCTGAGGAAAGCTTCTGAAAAATTCCTGTAAGCGAATTAAGCTGTGGAGACCAATCAAGCAACTTATCAATATCTTTCTTCTTTCCGGGAAATGAATAAAGGGCAAAACGATTTGCCCCCATTCTAGATGTAAGGCTGATAGACAAATCCGTTAACGCTTCTTGAACCATAGGTAACTTATTTCTCATACTTGCACTTGTATCAACTAGAATCAACACATCCAAATTCATCGTCTCACCAAGCTCATCGACAACTTCCATCACTTGCCCTCTCTTTGCAGGAGAGAGATCTTCCATTTCTTGATTTCGGCCTAAGATCTGTGTGAGCTCCTTATTCACAACACCATGTATCGTTTGCGTCATTGCTTTTCGGGTGACCATTTGTACTGTTTGGGCAAGCTGTTTTGCATAAACTACTTGGCTTACTCCACCTCCAGCCATTGCAATGGCTTCAATCTCTTCAATTCCCTGTTCATTTAAGTGATTCCCATCTACTACCCCTATGACATTAACCGTTACTCCTTGTTCCTTAGCAAGCGCAGCAATTGCAATCGGATCTTCACCTTGATTTGAATGACCATCCGTTAATAATAAAATTTGCTTTAGCGTACCTTTACTCATTACGCGTCCCCTCCAAGTAGTCTGAATGTTACCATCATTCACTACCAATAGAAGTTTTATACGTTATGAGTCTAGAAAAACTTGGCTTCCGCCAGATCCCTCTTTAAACAAAAATAAACTAACTCCTTACCCTTTCTCGATCGAAGAATGCACACAGGCGGAAGCCTTAGTTTCTCTTACCTCCCCACCATCATCCTCGCGCACCACGAATAACCGATGTCAAAACGCACTTCCCGTTTCGACATCAGCTATGGTGGGCGCGTAACACAACTTATTTTAAAAATTTTGGTTAATCAGAGCGGTGCTGTGCATTGGCTTACTTAAAACGTTGCTAGCGGCTCCGCTCAATGCTTCGAATTTGATCAAAAAGGTTAAAACTGGAAACCACTGAAAAACGACCTTTTTGAAAAACTTCTATACTGTCTTCTTCCTTTTTTTATGAACTAATTTAGGAGATTTATATAGAGGGATTGCAGACCACTTCGGCGTATTACGTTTTATTTTTGCCACAATCACGGTCATGTCATCATCAATAGAGCCTTGACCCTCTCGGATAATCTTCTCAAGAATAATATCTGCTACTTCTTGTGGATGATCTGTCTTAATCTCACTTAATAATCGTTTCATCCACATCTCCTTATTTTCAACGTGCTTAGGGGCATCGTAAATTCCGTCGCTCATCATGACAAGCAAATCTCCAGCCTTCAATTGTTCACTAACGACATCTACATCAAACTCTTGAATCATTCCCATAGGCAAATTGCTTGCTTCCACTTTTATGACATTGTTTCCTCTTTTAATGAAACTAGGAATGGACCCTATTTTTAAGAATCTTGTTGTTGCATCTTGAAGATCAATCATGGCTAAATCAAGTGTCGAAAAAATTTCATCAGTCGTACGTAACGATAAAACCGAATTGACTGATTTAATGGCCACTGTTTCTTCAATACCAGACTGAAGAACCTTTTGCAAAAGTTGCAGAGTTTCATTGCTCTCAAGATGTGCACGTTCTCCATTTCCCATACCATCACTTATCGCAATGGCATATTTCCCAGAACCTAATTCAATCGTTGAATAGCAATCTCCTGATACATAAGCTCCTCCTTTGGCAACATGTGCTACTCCTGTATCCACGACATATTGTTTTGCTGAACTAAAAGAAACATGACTATAACCATTTGGGTAAAACGCAGGCTCCTCTTTTTTAACAATAACGGTCTCTCTTAATAGATCTGATAAAATCGGGGCAATAATTTTTTCACATTTCCCATGGTCATTGTCAGATGACACACTCATTTCAATCTCTAAATTCCCTTTTTTTAAGCTGTAAATGTCGATGTGACCTATTTCAAGGCCAACATCTCTGAGCGCTTCTAACATTTGCTCCTCTTGAAAATGATAAGCTTCTTTTTCTTTTTGGATTTCTCTAGCGAAATCACCCATTACACGAGAAACTCCGAGAAGCTGATCAGCAACGAGCCTCCTGCTTTCAATCACTTGACGTTTCAGCTTTTGATTTGCTTGGTAGTGTCCATGCTCGTGTCTAATTGCCTGGATAATCTTTTCTGGTTTAATACATTGTTTCTTCCAATCTGCCTTTAACATTTGATCTCTTATTTCTCCATGTTCTTCTATTTCAGTCATAATTCGTTGCATGGAATCATATGTTTTAGTAAAGTTCTGGACCCAGCACCGCTCTTTTTTAAAACATGTTTGACATGTTTTCTCCGTAACATTACTTAAAAACATATCTACCTCGTTATCTTCATCCTCATGGGTTGAAGCTTGCGCTGGAGTTTGAAAACTATTAGACAGTGTTTGAAATAGCGTGGAGAACTGTTCCACTTTTCCAGCTGTTAAATCACGAATTTTTCGTAAATATTGTTGCTGTTCTTTTGAATGTTCTACTGTTCCTGGGATATATCTTGCAAGACTCGTAAATACACTTCTAGGTGTTAAGAAAAAAACCAATATCGCTAACATTGATTCCATTAATGTGACGGAAACTTGTGTGGCTCCTTCGCCATATAGCCCTATTAATAAAGTACCAACAAGCAACCCGATCCCTACACCTACTTTTTTTCCTTCTTTAAGTAGACCACCTAAAAGACCAGCAAAAGCTAGTAAGCTCATCTGATAAAGACTTGCTACACTCGCTAAACTTAAAATTAAACCTGTTACAACACCTACTGTCGAGCCGATCGCTGCACCACCTACAAACGCAAAGGCAAGTACCAAATATCTTGCTAGCACGTGTTCTACTGTCATATCATACAATACCCACCCAACCGTTCCAGTCATGACAGAAGCGAGTAAGATGATCAAGCAGACAATTTCTTCATTTCGTAAAGGTTGTTTTAGCTTTCTTGATGTGACAATCGGAACACTTTGCAAGAAAATCATCGTTAAAATAAAACTTAACCCCGCTTCAACCGACCCCATCATTAATGCATAATTTGAAATTGTTCCCTCTAGAAAAAAAACAATCGCTAATCGTGTCATAATGCTTGCAGCAAAGACAGTATAAGGAAGTACCTTCGTTGAATCCTTTACATATTTAGCAACAACCTTTTGCAAAAGAACATAGGCGATAATGGCTAACAGTACAAAGACTACTTGACCATGATAACTCGTCATTGCACCAGCAAGTAAAGACAAAGCTGCGATGCCTGCTCGCTCTCGCTTAAGCATATAAACAGCTGCTAAAAATGGCAAAACAAATGGAGTTAGTTCAGATAAAATCATGGCTCGCCCAAGTAAAAAACCGACGATTGCAATGATTAACCCATATTGGTAAAAAGCAGCTCGTGTAAATGTCGTCACCTTTCCATTTACCCCTTTAGCTAAGCTCGTCCACTTACTCCGAAAAGTACTTCCTTGGTCAGCGGGTTCGGTCCATTCTTTTGTCAACTTCTGAATCATCAACATCCACCACCCTAGTTTTATTCGTATACTCATTATAAACAGATAGAACTTTCATTTTTTGTCAAAATTGCAGGGCGAATTCCAAAAAACGTTCGACTTCTTTCGTCTCAAATAGGTAGCAACAGCTATCGTACGCATCGTTTGTTGATAGAGAGTCTAATATTATAGGGGATTATTGGAGACTATGGAGAAAGATGAAGAGAGAAAGTTTCAAAAGGTGGGTTTCCTTTTAAATCTTTCTCTCTTAGCAATGAGCGAAGCCGCCGTTATGTTTTTAGCCTTTTGAGCGACCTTTTCAAAAGGACACGGCGAGCGGAGCCATTGCCACCTCGATGAATGCAGAGAATAAGGTAATAGAGTTCTATCTTACTTATCTCCATTTGAAGGAGAGCAGCCCGTTGCTTTCTTTGAGTAAACGAACATACTTCATTGAATCCCCTCTATACTCATCCAATTTCTATAAAACAAAAAAAACCTCCACTCATAAAGTGAAGGTTGTAAATTATGTATTTGGTAGCGGCGGAGGGAGTCGAACCCACGACCTCACGGGTATGAACCGTACGCTCTAGCCAGCTGAGCTACACCGCCAAATTGGTCAATTGCGACATCTACTAATATACTATTAACTTTATGCCAAGTCAATACATAATTACATTTTTTGCGCTGTTATTGAACTCGATGTTCTTGGAAACTCAACATAAAAAGGCCAAGCTTTCACTTGACCCTTTAAACAAATGTCCTCGTATTAGAGCAGCAAGTTATCCTCGACGGGCGCCTCGACCTCCACGTTTAGATTCTGTTTGACGCTTCAATGTTGAGATGCGTTCTTCACTATCCTTTAAGAAGCGATTCATTTTGTCTTCAAAAGATAAAGACGGACGTGCCTGATTTGGTCTTGGACCACGCCCTCCACCGCCTTGTGGACGATTTCCACCTTGTGGGCGACTTGGCCGTTGTGAATTGTAAGGACGACTAGGGCGATCAGGACGGTCAGGACGTGGTGGACGCGCTGATCGCTCAGATGTCTCAGGTCTTTCCGGACGATCTACCGCTTTACGGATAGACAGCCCAATCTTCCCATCCTTCTCAACATTGACTACTTTTACAAGTACTTCGTCCCCAACCTTTAAGAATTCGTTAATGTCCTTAACATAGTTATCAGCGACTTCGCTAATGTGTACAAGGCCTGTAGAACCACCCGGCAGCTCCACAAATGCACCAAAATGAGTGATTCCTGTAACCTTACCCTGTAACTTGCTGCCTGCTTCGATTGACATGAAAAAATAGATCCTCCTTAAGAAATCTGAAAATGTTCATTTTTTATATTATACCTGAATAAAAACAGAAAGTGTCAATTTGACTGAGATTCAGGTAATTTAAACAAAGTTTCGCCTGGCTTAGATAAATAATAATCTCTTCTCGCTATTTCTGCAATGTAATCAAGATCATTATAATTTTTAATGTCTTCTCGTAAACGTTGCTCATCTAGCTGCAGTTGTTTTAGTTGACTTTCAAGGGTTAGCGATTCTTGCCTTTTTTCCTCTAAAGAATTCGCTTGGGCATACAGTGTCACAAAACCCATACAACCTAAAGTTAAGGCAACAATAGCTAACACACTCAGCCTACGAATAAGACCTCTACGTTTTCTTGATTCAAATTCAAGCTCTTGTTCGCGTTGTTGTATATAGGATTTATCCATTTCCCTTACTCTAGAAGTACGATTTGTGACCATTCTGATCCCCCCTTACTCTTTCTTCTTCCTCATCGATTGGAAAAACTCCTTTAATTTACGGAAAATTGGCTTCATTTTATTCACTTGCTTATTCAACCGTGTCCATTTGTAAAGTAGGAATAGTAGCCATTTTGTTGGTCTCCAAATGATTCGTAGCAAGAATAAGATCACTGTTAAACAAACTGATAATACCATCATACATAAGGAATAGAGGACTTTCAATAAGTACTTAATTGGGTTAATTAATAATACCATAAATAGCTTGATCGTAATTCGATAAGTTTGGATAACAAACGTAATTAGTTTTTCTAATAACGTCTGATACAATTGTCGAAATAAAGACTGGTAAGCAGCGTAACCACATACTAAAGCTAAAAATATATAAAAACGTATCTCTCCATTATTTGCTTGTAATAAGACGTAAAACACAACAAGAGCCTGAACGAGCCAAAACAACAGATCATTACATGCAACGAGCCAATTGAAGGATGGTCTCTTACGGGTGAAGCGCCCATACGTATCAATAGCTGCACCAATATACAGCCCCATTGCAGCCATTGATAACATCGTATAGAGTTGAACTGTTAACGTCACTTAAATAACTTCCCAAAGAAACCTTTTGATTTGTCTTGTTGATTTTGGTCTAAATAAATAAGGTCATATACTTTCCCTTCAATGGATACGTTTCCTTGCTCTACATTTAAATTTTTCATATGCAAGTTTTGGCCGCGTACCGATAAAAAGCCCATAACTGTCTCTAAAAGAAATTCTTCATTATCAAAGCTCTCCACTTGCTTAACTCCAGTAATATCTAATTGTCTTCTACCTTTTAAGATGACATCGTGTTCATTCGTTTGCCGTTCCCGTCCCATAGGTGTACCAAATTCATATTGCTGATCCATCTTTTAGTCCCTCCTCCATATGCTTTCATAGCAGTTTATGAAGAGAATTTCAAAAATAGAACAAGCCTATACGAGGCTATTGAAAAAGGTTGCTTTTTAACTTTTTCAGTGGCCTCCGGTTTTCACCTTTTCCAATAGCCTTCAACCTATATTGTTGTTCCTATGAAACTGGTGCTTCACTAATAATTGTGTACATCGTAGCAGCCTCGTCTTTCCTTACCATCTCACGCACATTATCAATCCGAACCGTAACAAGCTTTTGCCCAAACCGCACAACAAGTTCATCACCAGCTTTTATGGCTGACCCAGCTTTGGCAACTTGACCATTAATCGTAATTCTCCCTTGATCACACACTTCTTTTGCCAATGTACGACGCTTAATGAGTCGTGATACTTTCAAAAATTTATCTAATCGCATCTTTCATGCCCCCTAAGTCTTAATTTTCTAGCCTCTTGGCTTCATCCCACTTTTCATCAAGTTCTTCTAATGTCATGTCCGTTATTTTTTTTCCTTCAGCATGTGTAGCCGTTTCAATGTAACGAAAACGATTAGTGAATTTTCGATTCGTACTAAGAAGAGCCTCTTCTGCATCAATTTTGTAGAAGCGCGCAAGGTTCACCGTAACAAATAGGATATCGCCAAGTTCCTTCTGCATCTTATCAGAATCTTGAGCCTTCACTTCAAGCATAAACTCACCAATTTCTTCTTGCAATTTCATCCACATCGGTGCAGCTTCTTCCCAGTCAAATCCGACTTTTGCTGCTTTTTTCTGTAGCTTTGTCGCTTCCATTAATGCAGGTAACCCCTTCGGAATGGGCGATAAGATAGACTGATCGTGCTCTTCACCTTTCTCTTCGCGTTTAATTTCATCCCAATTGGTCACGACTTCGTCTGCATCATTGACCGTAACTTGTCCAAAGACATGTGGATGTCTACGAATCATTTTTTCGGTTACACCTTTAATGACATCTTGTACAGAAAAAAAGCCATCATCCTCACCAATTTGTGAGTGTAACATTATTTGCAGAAGGACATCACCAAGCTCTTCAACCAGATGATCATCATCTTCATTATCTATTGCTTCAAGCACTTCATACACTTCTTCAATGAAATATTTCTTTAATGATTCATGTGTTTGTTTTTGGTCCCACGGACAACCATTCGGCCCTCTAAGAGTTGCAATCACTTCACGTAGCTTGGCGAACTCCCCGTATAAAAGAGTCTCTTCTTGCACAGGAGGTACGTAAACCGCTGTGAGATTATTAAGTGTCGTCACATGGTCTAATTCAAACAATTTTACTTTTGTCAGTTGTTGCTCTTTTGATCCGACTGCTGTTGCAATTGTCACTTCATAATCATCGGGAAGGCGTTCCATTAACGTTAATTTAACATCAGAGGCAATCATCGCATCGTATACTTGTACAATAATGATATGAGAGCGTATCTCAAGTTCATCTCTGTTTAACGCCGTTCCATCAACGATTTGACATCCCTCTATCGGATCTATTTGCAATGCTGTATACATCCCGTCTAGAAAGCTTTGCCCTCCTAAAAAGGCTAGTTCAACCTGTTCTTTTTTACTTACTTCTAAGAGAAGTTGAACCGTTCTTTCAGCAACAAAAGGATGTCCAGGTACCGCATACGTAATGTTCTCTTCTTGTTCAACTTTTTCTAATAGTTGATCGATAATCGCTTTATAGACAGATTCAAATTCATCATATTGCTCGTAAATTGCATCAAATGACTCGAATTCCATTCCTTCTTTTTGAAGTTGTTCAATTACTGGGTGATCAGTCGTTCTGATATAGATTTTTTCTTGTTTTTGAAGATGGCGATAGACACCAAGAGGCATTTGATCTAAATCACTGGCGCCCAGCCCAATAACGTTTATTTTCTTCACCTTCACCCTCTCCTTTTCATAAGTCGTACTCTTAGTTTATTTAATTTAGGAATTTTATTCCACTCCTCTTCGGTAAATAGAGCTAATGTAAACAAGCAGCTCGCGACTACAATTCCCCCAATTGCAGCAGATGATAAAGCAACGACTGAATCGGTTCCTCTATTATGTATACTTAGCATCGTTGTTAATCCCTTTTTCCATAACCATGTAACGACCCCCATCAAGATCAGAACAATGACAATCTGTATATAGGACTTGTAGTGCCCTATAAATAAATAGTTATTTCTTTTTAGAGCTAAAAGCAAATAACCAACCATTACGATAACAGCAATAACCGTAGACCAAGCTGCACCTATCGTACCTAAAAGGGGAACCAACAACACATTAAAAATCAGTTTCAGTAATACGCCGATTCCAACTGCTATTGCTGGTAAAAATGCGAGATTGTATCCTTGCAATACAGCCGAAATGGTTACAAAAAAGGAGCAGAACAAAATCGCTACACTCATAACACGTAATACATTTGTACCAAGTATATCAGTAAATAACATATGATTAGTAGGCTCAATGATGATGACTAATCCTATCGTTGCTGCTCCTCCTATTAAAAGAGTCAAACGATAAGACAGCGTTTGGTAATGCTTAGCGGCCGTAAAATCTCTCTTTGCTACAGCCTTAGATAACATTGGAACTAACGCTAGTGACAGCGTTGTCGTTAAGACTGTCCCCAGTTGAAGCAGCGGCTGACCACGATCATAGATCCCTTTCGTCGGGAAAGCTTCACTTGCAGCTACCCCGCTCCATTGCAAGAATCTTACAATCGTGAATGCATCAATGAGCTGCAGTAAAACAAAAATAAGTGCACTTAAACAAATAAACACACTTTGCTTCAACATTCCTATGTTTTCGTTCAAAACTTTTGATAGTTGTAGCCTTTTAGGATGCACTAGTTGCCTCAACCAAACAGCTCGTGTAAAGAAGAGCAAAGCAATAATTCCAATGACACCACCTATTAAAGAGCCATAAGCCGCAGCGGCACCTATTTTGTATGCATCAAAACCTAGCGTGACAAACACATATGTAAACCCTAATATGAACAACACTCGTACAAGCTGTTCAACAATATGAGAGACTGCTGTTGAAACGAGTTCACCTTCACCTTGATGATACCCTCTACCAACACTTAAAAACGGAAGTAATAAAACAACAAAGCTCATAGCCCGAATTGGCCCTTCCAATTGTCTATCTGCCATTAACTCAGCAATGCTAGGTGCAAGGATGTACAGTGCTAACCATACAAAGACTGTTATAAGTAATAGTCCGTAAAACAGCAAACTTGTTACGTTTCTCGCCTCATTTACAAAACCCGCTGCTAATAATTCAGCGCGACGCTTAGAAAGAACAACGGGAAATCCATACATAGCAAGTACCATGACAATTCCATAGAACGGATAAATTTGTTGATACACATAATAGCCCATATCACCTGATAAATTCTGAAATGGTATTCGGTAAGCTGCGCTTAGTATTTTTGCAAGCAATGCAACTACTGATAAAAGAGCAATACCGTGCAATACACCTTGATTTCTCACTTGATTCTCACCTTTCTTTGAATCATCTTATCATAATGATTGTAAATGTTGTAGATAGAACCAATGTAGCATAGCTTAAAAGGGAGTTCCCCCGACTAATTTTCGTAGTATACGTGATAGTAACCACTAAAGATACCAAACATCCTGCACTAGCGATCAAGTTTTATGTTAGCAAGTGCGAGCCAGAGACGAAAAAAGGCCCGTCCTCCTTAGAAGGAGACGAGCTTTTTGATAGCTATTTATTGTTCCATTTGTCTAGCTAGGAAGCTTGCTGCCGTTTCCGCAAGTTTCTGTTCAATGGTTCCAGATAGCTCCTGCTCTTTACTAAAGAGCACAACAGCACCAATTGGATCTCCATTTGCAATGATTGGTGAAATAACATATCCTTTAAGCTCATCGACATGATCTCCGACGAGATTGTATTCACCGCTACTTGTTACAACTGCCGCTTTTCGTTCATCCATGACTTTTTCAACGATTTCACCAATCGCTTTGTTTGCAAACTCTTTTTTAGGCGCACCGGCTACTGCTATAAACGTATCCCGATCAGCGATTAAGACATAGTGGTTTAAACTGTCGTAAAGTGCCTCTGCATATTCCTTTGCAAAATCTCCTAGTTCAGAAATAGGGGAGTATTTCTTTAATATAACTTCTCCATCACGATCTACGAAAATCTCGAGAGGATCTCCTTCTCGGATTCGAAGTGTTCTCCTGATTTCTTTCGGGATTACAACCCGTCCTAAATCATCAATACGACGTACGATACCTGTAGCTTTCATACTGTATTGCCTCACTTTCTAATGATGTATTCACTTGATGGTAAGTGATAAGAAAATAACCATTTCTTTTCTTAACTATAGTATCTTTCTTAAAAAAAGAACTATTCACCAATCCATGAATTTGTTTGAATTACTAAATAATCCAAATGCACCATTATTTGGGTGTTAACCTAGTTTAATTGCTACTTTTTCGCTTTTTTAACCACTTGAATGATTTTCTCAATAAACAATAATACTTGTTCATCACTTAAGGATTTCGTTTTGATCGCAAATTTTATTTTATCTCCAGCAGTTCCTAAAATAATTTCTCGACCAAGTTTATGAGCTGCTTCAAACAGTTTGGTACCATCCATTTTACTTGAAGTCTCTTCAGACAAGATGATATTTACTTGGTCTTTCGTTTCCGTTATTTGCTGAACTCGCTCTTTGTTAGCACTCATTTTTATATGCGTTAAACGCAAGAGAAAATCAACTTGCTTTGGATATTCACCAAAGCGGTCCATCATTTCGTCTTTAAGTTCGGTTAAATCACTTACAGATTCTGCGCCTTTAAATCGTTTGTACATTTCAATTTTTTGTTTTGCGTCTTGAATATAAGTCTCCGGAATATAAGCATCAATTTTCACGTCAAGCTCTACTTGGAATGGAGGCTCCTTTGGTTTATCGCCTTTTCTTTCTTCAATTGCATCCTTAAGCATTTGCGAATATAAATCAAACCCAACAGATTCTATAAATCCATGTTGTTGTGACCCAAGTAAATTCCCGGCACCGCGGATCGTTAAGTCTCGCATAGCAATTTTAAAGCCAGACCCAAGCTCAGTAAATTCTTTAATTGCTTGCAATCGTTTTTCTGCTACTTCCGTTAGTACTTTATCGCGTTGATACGTAAAATATGCATAAGCTACACGATTTGAACGTCCAACTCGACCACGAATTTGATATAACTGCGAGAGCCCCATCTTATCAGCATTGTAAATAATTAACGTATTCACATTCGGAATGTCAACACCCGTCTCAATAATCGTCGTTGTAACTAAAACATCGCTATGTCCTTCTAAAAATTCGAGCATAATCGTTTCTAACTCACGTTCATTCATCTGCCCGTGAGCATAACTAATGCGTGCATCAGGAACGAGCATGGAAAGTTGCTCTGTCATTCTTTCGATATCTTCTACACGGTTATAGAGAAAATAAACTTGCCCACCCCTACTCAGTTCGCGCTCTATCGCTTCACGAATAAGAGCAGCATTGTATTCAACAACATATGTTTGGACAGGAAAACGATTTTCAGGTGGCGTTTCAATAATAGATAAATCACGCACGCCAAGCATTGACATATGCAACGTTCTTGGGATCGGGGTTGCTGTCAATGTAAGAACATCAATATTTGCTTTTAAATGCTTGATTTTCTCTTTATGTGAAACCCCAAATCGTTGTTCCTCGTCAACAATAAGAAGTCCTAGATCTTTAAATACAATATCTTTTGACAACAGACGATGAGTACCGACAATTAAATCAACTGACCCAGCCTTAACCCCTTTTAATGTTTCCGTTTGTTCTTTCTTAGAACGGAATCTGCTTAACACGCCAATATTAATAGGGAAGTCTGAAAAACGTTCTTTTATAGTCTCATAATGCTGCTGAGCCAAAATAGTCGTTGGCACTAATATTGCTACCTGTTTCCCGTCCATAATTGATTTAAATGCAGCTCGAATAGCGACTTCGGTCTTTCCATACCCTACATCTCCACACAGCAGTCGATCCATTGGACGCGTCTTTTCCATATCTTCTTTGATTTCAGCAATCGCTCGAATTTGATCTTCTGTCTCTTGATATTGAAATGATGATTCAAATTCACTCTGTTCATTGCTATCTTGTGAAAAGGCAAATCCAACACTGGCTTCTCGTTCTGCATAAAGCTTAATTAGATCATCAGCAATATCTTCTACAGAGGCTTGGACTTTTTTCTTGACCTTTTTCCAATCACTACCGCCAAGTGCATAAATTTTCGGATCTTTCTCTTCAGATCCTACATATTTCTGAACTTGATCAATTTGTTCCACTGGTACATAAAGCTTGTCATTTCCCGCATAACGCAGATGCAAATAATCTTTATGAAGGCCATTTATTTCAAGTGTTTCTACACCTAAGTACTTACCAATCCCGTGATTCGTATGAACAATTAGATCGCCAACCTTTAGTTCAGAATAACTTTTTATTCGCTCTGCATTCGAGATCGCTTGTTTTCGTTGGGGGCGTTTGGCTTGTTTCTTAGCAAACACTTCTTCTTCAGTAATCACCACAAGATTGCTTGAAGGAAGCTCAAAGCCAGTCTGCAAATTTCCGACCATGATTTGTACCTGGCCATCGACAAGTTTACTCGCTTTTTCAATTATTCTTGTATCAATGCCTTCTTCTTCTAAATTTAACGAAAGGCGATCTGCCCTATCTTTAGATCCAGCAATGAAGACAATCGCCTGCCCGCTTTTTTTCCACCTCTTCACCTCAGATTGAAGAAGTTGCAACTGCCCATGAAATTGTTGCATTGATTTACATGTGACACTGATCACATTTTCGGGATTTGTTGACGCGACATGTTTCAAGAAAAGAGATAAATAAAGAATCGAATAAGGACTTGTTTTTAAGACCTCAAAAACAGGAACAGACATAGCAACGTCATGAACAATCTCTCCTTGTTCTAACAGCGCCATGTTCCATTCCGCTTCTTCCTTCTCTAAGTTATCTGCTATCTCTTTTACTCTTGATACTTCATCAATCATAATGACTGTATTCTTATTCATATAAGACAGAAGAGAATGCTCACCTTCGTAATAAAGAGACATATATTTGTACATCCCTTGAAAGGTGGTGCCTTGCTTTAATTGTCCAATTTCATAGGAAATATTTTGTGACAAACGTTCTTTTGTTTCTTTTGCCTTCACTTTTTTTATTGTTGCTGTAAGACCGTCTGATAGTCTTTCTGCTGCTTTTTGATAATGCTCATTGTACAAGAGAACTTCTTGGGCCGGTCCAATGACAACACTTTTTCTTTCTTCTTTTGAACGTTGGTTGTCAACTTGGAATGTTCTAATGGAATCAATTTCGGTATCAAAAAGCTCAATCCGAATAGGATCTGATTCTGTTAGCGGATACAAGTCGATAATGCCCCCTCTAACACTTACTTCTCCTGGAGAAGAGACCATATCAACTCGCTGAAATCCCGTCACGATCAGCTTTTCTATCAATTGATTGATATCACCTATGTCCATTCCAACTTCTAGTTGAACTTGACAATCCTCCCACACTCGAACCGGAGGAAGTTGACGTCTAACTCCGGCTAACGGAGCGATAACAATACCTTGAAATGATTGAACAAGTTTGTTTAATACATCAATTCGTTGAGCTTTCATTTCTGGACTGGCAATGGCTATCTCTGCTGAAATTAATTCATTTACCGGGTATAAAAGGACTTCTTCATCCGTTAGAAGTCCTACTAGATCATCATATAGTTTCTGCGCTTGATATAAATTATGTGTAATAACAAGCATCGGTCTTTTTGACTCTAAATATAACGATGACATAAACAATGTTCTAGCTGAACCAGTCAATCCAGATATCAATTGTTCTTTCATATTGGCTTCTAAGCTAGTTAAAACCGCTTTTATGTCTTCGTTTGTACGTAAGTAATGCTGCAATCCTAACATGTTCTTCCCCCTGTTATTTCTTCACCTTATCCATGAGTACAACGCCCCACAATATGTAATGACAATGTTATCCTCATACTACCAATAATAATTATTATTCGGACTCTCTTTTCTCTATTCTTTACTTAGGACTAGAATCCTGCTTGAAATCTAAGTGATAACAGAAAAACGCTTTGGTTATAAACCAAAGCTGACGTTTCTTTCCTTATTGTATAAGATTGTCTAATTGATATAAATCTGGATTACGCGTTAGTGCCTCATGACAATCTTCACAAATCGAATGTACCTGAATATCTCCATTTTCATTATATGATAACATATTTTCTCGCTCTAGGCTTGTTAATTGATTAAATCCTAATGACTCAGAATGCGCTTGTTGTTGTTCAAGTGAGCCAAGCTTCGTCTTACAATGACGGCACTGATAATGAATGACCAAGGCATATGCCCCCCTTTTGCTATACTAGGTAATCAATAGTATTGTCAGCAAGAAGGTTCTCTATACGATCTTAATTAAATTCATTCATAACTTCAAGAAAAGTCTTTGTCGTCCATGCCTCTACTGCTTTCGACGTTTGAATAATGGACTCCTTGACTTGTTCTCGTTCATCAGGGTCATACGTACCTAGAACATAATTCACAATCGATTCTCCATTTTGCGGACGATCGACGCCAACACGAATGCGATTAAATTCTGGTGTACCTAAGTGTTGAATCAGTGATTTAATCCCATTATGTCCACCAGCACTTCCTTTTTGACGTAGCCGTATTTTCCCAACTGGCAAATCCATATCATCATAAATAACGACAACATCTTTTATATCTATATTAAAATAATCAATAAATGGTCGGACGCATTCACCAGATAAATTCATGTATGTAAGAGGTTTTAGTAGAAAAACTTTTTCGCCATTAATGATGCCTTTTCCAAAGACGCCTTTAAATTTAGATTCGTCCAACTCAATTTGCATTTCCTTTGCACAGTAGTCAATGCAATCAAAACCAACATTGTGACGAGTACCAGCGTACTTGACTCCTGGATTGCCAAGTCCGACAATTACCTTCATTCGAACATCTCCTTAAAAAAGAGAGTGACTCATTTTAGAAGCCGTCTCAAGAGGCCCTAGACCTTTTGAGACAAACCTCTTTACTTGCGTCTATCTAGATCGCCAAATACGAGCAAAAGAGTATTTTTGTTCGTATATAAGTTCTAGGATCTAAAAAACGCAGTTACTGAGTCACCCTCTACTTATTATTCTTCTGCTGTGTTGTTTTCTTTGGTTTCTTCGGTTCCTACAGTCTCTTCTAGTTGCTCCTCAGTAGCTTGCCCATTCTCAACCTCAGCGGCTGGTGCCTGTATGGTTACAATTGTTTCATCATCTTCACTTGTAATAGTTACTGATACAGCTTGACGAATATCCGCTACTTGAATCGAGTCGCCGATACTTAAATTAGACACATCGACTGTAATTTCTTCTGGTATATCTGAAGGCAAGCATTTCACTGCTATTTCATACATTAAGTGTGAAACCATGCCTCCTTCCTTCTCTCCCGGTGCATCTCCTATTAGGCGAGCAGGAACATTTGCATCGATTTCTGAAGCCATATCCACTTCAAAGAAATCGATATGTGTATATTCATTTTTAAGTGGGTCAATTTGAATATCATGTATCATCACTTGGTGTTTCTCTTTTCCTGCTACATCAAGTGCAAACAATCCATTTTTCCCTACTTCTCTAACCGTTTTCAGTAAGTCAATACTCTCGATTGATACTGGTTGACTTTCAATTTTATTGCCATACAAGATCGCAGGAACATGCCCTTGTTTACGAATTTTTCTAGTTGCGGATCCTCTAAGGTCATCTCTTGGATTTGCTTTTAAAATTGTTGCCATCGCTATCACCTCATATTAGTTTTAAACTCTCTCTATCATATGTTCCCTTAATAAGAGTATTTAAACCTTTTTTTGTTAATGATTCGCTTTGGCACCTTCTAAATACTTAATCAAACAGTGTACTTACAGAAACATTTTCATGTACGCGGATAATCGCCTCACCCATTAATGCCGCTACTGATAATTCTGTTACCTTTTCGCTTTTCTTCTCATCATCAAGGACAATTGAATTAGTAACGACAAGTTCCTTAATTTTTGAATTGTTAATACGCTCCATTGCTGGACCAGATAACACAGGATGAGTACAGCATGCATACACTTCCTTTGCGCCATACTCGACTAATGCATTGGCAGCAAGCGTTATCGTACCTGCCGTATCAATGATATCATCAATAATAATGGCTGTTTTCCCTTCAATGTTTCCGACAATATTCATCACTTCAGATACATTTGGTTTCGGTCTACGCTTATCAATGATCGCAATTGGTGCTTTTAAACGATCTGCCATCTTTCGTGCACGCACTACACCACCATGGTCAGGCGAAACAATTACAATGTCCTCTAAGTCTTTTTGAGAGAAATAATCAGCTAAAATCGGTACACCCATTAATTGGTCAACTGGAATATCAAAGAATCCTTGAATTTGTGTTGCATGAAGGTCAAGAGTAAGAACTCGTGTAGCTCCCGCCTTCTCAATCAAGTTTGCAACAAGTTTTGCTGTAATTGGTTCACGAGCACGCGCTTTACGATCTTGACGCGCATAGCCATAATAAGGCATAACAAGATTAATTGTCCGTGCAGAAGCACGCTTCAACGCATCAATCATAATTAATAATTCCATAATGTGCTCATTTGCAGGAGCAGAAGTCGATTGAATTAAGTATACGTCACAACCACGAATACTTTCTTCGATATTGATTTGCACTTCACCGTCACTAAACCGAGTAACAGAGCTCTTTCCCATCGGCACACCAATATGTTCTGTTATCTCATTCGCAAGACCTTTGTTTGAATTTAATGTAAAAACTCTTAAGCTAGGATCACCGTATTTAGGCATCGTTTTTCCCTCCGGTATTCTAATTGACCTTTATATTTAAGTTAAAAGAAGTTCCTCAAGTCTCATCACTTCTTTAAACACCTTACCAAAAAATTACTTCTTCATATAATCCGCTTTATTTGTTTGTTTCGCTCGAGCGATCGAAAGTGACTCGCTAGGTACATCATCAGTAATCGTTGACCCAGCAGCTACTAACGCACCTTTTCCTACTGTTACCGGAGCAATTAAATTCGCATTACAACCAATGAAAGCTCCATCTTCAATAATTGTTTTGAACTTATTTTTGCCATCATAGTTAACGGTTACGGCACCACAGCTAAAGTTCACATCGCTACCTACTTCGGCATCTCCAATATAACTCAAATGAGACGCTTTGCTTCCTTTGCCCATATTCGACTTTTTAATTTCAACAAAATTACCGATTCGAACATCATCTGAAATAGTTGAATCTGGGCGTATATGTGCAAACGGTCCAACTGAAACATTTTTCCCAACCTTGCTATTATACACGACAGATTGACGTATGACAGTATCCTGACCAATTGTGCTATTTTTTATTTCTGTATTTGGCCCGATCGTACAACCAGATTCTATATGCGTCGCGCCAAGTATAATAGTTCCCGGGTAAAGGACCGTATCTTGACCAATTGTACAGTCTGTTGAAATATAAGTATTATTAGGATCAATAATGGTGACACCCTGCCTCATCCAATGTTCATTCATGCGATGCTTCATAATTCTTTCCGCTTCAGCAAGGGCAACTCGATCATTGACACCTAATGTCTCGTCAAAAGAAAGAGTTTGATACGCAGAAATTATTTCTCCACTTTTCTTAAGTATTTCAATTACATCTGGAAGATAATATTCACCTTGGACATTATCATTCCCAACCTTCTGTAACGCCGCAAATAAAGCTTTGTTATCAAAACAATACGTTCCAGTATTAATTTCGCGAACATTTCTTTCTTCCGCTGTCGCGTCTTTATGCTCGACAATTCGTTCCACTGATCCGGCGCTACTTCGAATGATTCTACCGTATCCTATTGGGTTATCAGCAATAGCCGTTAAAACCGTTGCTTTAGCTCCTTCATTTGCATGATGTGTAAGCAAATGATCGATCGTTTCTGCGGTTAAAAGCGGTGTATCTCCACAAAGAACAACCGTTGTCCCTTCCTTATCCTGTAGAATACCTGCTGCTTGCATAACGGCATGGCCAGTACCTAACTGTTCTTCTTGCACAACATAAGAAACTTGATCTCCTAGTTGCTCCTGAACAACTTCAGCACCAAAACCTACAACTGTGACCTTCTCCTCAAATCCTAAACTGGAAACTTGATCCACCACATGTTGAACCATCGACTTTCCACAAACTGGATGAAGCACTTTGTATAATTTGGATTTCATTCTTGTACCTTGACCTGCTGCTAAAATGATCGCATAACGATTGCTCATAATTCCCCTCCAGGTGTTCCTTTTTCCCTTACGAATATATCTTAAAACAGAGGTATTTTCAAGGAAATATCGATCGAATAAGCATTAACAACTTTTTGTCTATTTAAGAGATTGTTCAGAAAGGGTGGTTTTTCCCTTTCTGAACAATCTCGAAGAAATGAGCAGAACCGCTACTTGCGTTTAAGTCCTATGAGGGATTTTCTCATAGGAAGCGTAGCATGTGACGCCATTTTTCTTGTCTATTCAAAAAAAAAGAGTCCTAACGAAATATAGGACTCTTACACATTACGAAGCACCCGCTTCTTCAAATTCAACTTCACCATATTCTCCTGCTTTGTCATACTCAGTAAGCACTGCTGTCTGGATTTTTTCCCGTGTTTGCGAAGAGATGGGGTGAGCAATATCACGGAATTCACCATCTGGTGTTCTTTTACTTGGCATTGCAACAAATAAACCATTATTCCCGTCGATTACGCGAATATCATGTACTACAAACTCATGGTCAATAGTAATAGAAGCTATTGCCCTCATTCGTCCTTCTGTATTAACTCGTCGCAATCTCACATCTGTTACCTGCATGTTGGCCACCACCTATTAATTGATTGTTCTTACACTATCAATTCTCTAACAACTCCGTAAATCCTTCTTACAACCCAAAAAAAATAAAGTTTCTTAAGAAAGGCCACAAAGCGATCTTTTCTTAGTGAGTAGGCTTTCATACTTTTTTAAAATTCACTCAAATTTTATAAAATTGGTTCTAAAAAAACTTCATTTCCACCTCTATTACCTTAGCGTCTATGTTCTCAATTTAAGGGATTATACTCTCTTAAATAAAAAAGGCATGACTACCCAGGCCCGTAGACCTCAGAGAGTCACCCCATTCTTTACAAATTACTACTTCACTAACGCAATAACTTCAATCTCAACTAACACATCTTTCGGGAGGCGCGCTACTTCCACACACGACCTTGCAGGTTTGTGCTCACTAAAATACTTGCCGTACACTTCATTGATAAGCGGAAAATCCTCCATGTTCTTAATAAAAACAGTCGCTTTCACAACTGTTTCAAAAGAAGCACCCGCTTCATCTAACACAGCCTGTAGATTTTTAAATACTTGATGAGTTTGCTCTTCAACTGTTCCTTGAACTAAGTCCCCTTCAGCTGTTAAAGGGATTTGCCCCGAACTATAAAACATATTATTGACGATAACTCCTTGTGAGTATGGACCTATTGCACCTGGGGCTAAGTTTGTATGAATTGTTTTCATTTCTTCTCCTCCACTTCTACCGTTTGTAATAAATCTAAAACACTACCTGGTTCAACTTTAATTGTTTTATTTCTAACGTCAACATCTGATAACTTTGTAATTGACATGTATCCATCAATTAATCGTTCTTCTACCTCTACTGTTTCAACAAGAACACCGATTCCAACTAATTCTGCTTGGAATTCTTCAAGTAAATCCATCATTCCTCTAATCGTGCCCCCTGCTTTCATAAAGTCATCAACAATAAACACACGGGAGCCTGGCGCTAAACTACGGCGGGCTAATGTCATTGTTTGAATTCTCTTAGAAGAACCGGATACATAGTTAATACTAACCATTGAGCCCTCTGTTACAAGATGGTCTCTTCGTACAATACTTACCGGAACATTTAAGTATTGTCCAACTGCATAAGCAAGAGGAATTCCTTTTGTTGCAACCGTTAACACTGCATCAATCTTTTCGTTTGCTAACAAAGAAGCAAATACTTGTCCGAGTCGTTGAATAAATTTGGGATTACCTAGTAAATCCATCATATACAAATAGCCACCAGGAAGAATCCGTTCAGGAACGGCTAATTGTTTTATTACATCGTTCACAAAATCTTCTGCTTGCTCACGGTGAATACGCGGGATGAATTTTACTCCTCCACTTGCACCTGAAATTGTTAAAAGGGAACCATACCCTTCATCCTCAAAAATCTCTTTAATAATAACTAAATCCTCACTAATCGAAGACTTAGCTGACTGATACCGTTCAGAGAAATGAGTTAGCGAAATAATTTCATGTGGGTGCTGTAATAAAAAATGGGTCATATCAACAAGACGACCACTGCGTTTAAGCTTTTTCATGCGACCTCCACTTAAAACCGAATATTTTCATTTAATATAACACGTTTGTTCGGTTTTTATCAAGTGTCCGTTGAGCGAATTAGCCGAACTGCAAAGACATCCTGACAAAACCCTCGCAACCCATTGTAAACACGATGAAGCCTTGATTCATGCTCAACTAAACCAAAGATGGTTGGACCACTTCCACTCATCAGTACACCATCTGCGCCGAAGCGAATCATCTGTTCTTTAATATTTCTTACTTCTGGATGCATATCCAACGTTACAGCCTCAAGAACATTATGTAAATTTTCACAAATGCCTTTGAAATTCTGATCGGTAATCGCACGAATCATTTCTTGCGTATTAGCATGTTGAATCGTATTAACGTTTAAGCGTTTGTATACTTCTGCTGTTGAAACGCCGATTGGTGGCTTCGCCAAAATCACCCAACAAGAAGGAGGAGCGGGAATTGCTTTAATGATTTCACCACGTCCAGTTGCTAAAGCCGTCCCTCCATAAACGCAAAATGAAACATCTGAACCAATTTCTGCTCCTAGTTCAGCAAGCTCATCCAAACTTAGACCTAAATCCCATAACTGATTTAACCCTTTTAAAGTGGCAGCGGCGTCACTACTTCCTCCCGCTAACCCCGCAGCAACAGGAATACGCTTTGTAATATAGATTGAAACTCCTCTTTTAATATTACAACGTTGCTTTAAAAGAGCTGCAGCTTGATAAGCTAGGTTTCGATGGTCATTTGGAACAAACCCTTCAGATACATCTACTGTAATCCTGTCACCTTCTATATCGGTTAGGTCAATTCTGTCAGCTAAGTCAACCATCGTCATTATCATTTCAACTTCATGAAACCCGTCATCCCGTTTTTTTATTGCATCAAGCGATAAATTAATTTTCGCCGGTGCTTTCACTGAACATCTCACACTCGTCACCTTCTATATCCATTTGCTTACGTTATTTTATCACTTGTCAACGCAACATACCACCGCAAGAAAGTTTTTTTAGAAAATCTCGGATCCCGCTAGTTCCCTTTCAAATAAGAACTAACTGCTATCCCGCCCTCTCCTTTAACCGAATCCAGCGGGGAGCCTCAGCTTTTCTTACCTTATCTAAAAAAAGCCAGGCTTTCGCACTGGCTTCTCTCATTATCAATTCCTATTCTGCTTTTGGACAAGCTGTTGTTCGGCTAGTTCAATTGCCCTTTTGACCATATTACCAGCATCCCTTGAACGAATACCACCCCATCCTTCTCTTTGAACAGTGTCGTAAAACCCAAGTTCCTTTGCTAGTTCTTCCTTAAACTGGTCAGACATGACTCCTCTTTTTCTACTCATGTCACAACAACTCCTTTTTCAATGTAACCAAAAGAGGCTGCCTCAAAAAGGAAGCCACTGAAAAGGGACGGCCTCTTGCTTTGAGTTAACCTCCCTACTAGTATTTACACTTCAGAAACAAATATAACCCTCTGAATTTCCCTTCAGAGGGTTATATTTGTCTGTATATCTAGTCCATAAATTATGCCTTAAGTACGGTCGTGTCTAGTCCCTCTTCACAGAGCATAAGTTCAACCGTTTCCGTTAAAATATCAGCATAACTGTAAGAAACTCGTTCGAACGCATTTTGTTGTTCATCCAATTTCACTATGAACACAGAAGGATATGTTTCTTCAAGGAGACCAGAACGTTCCGACGTTTTCCGACGACCACCATTTGCTTTAATTGTAATTCTCTTACCTACATTAGCATCTAATGCGCGCTTAATGTCTATTAACGTTTTTGCCATTACGACACCCCACCTCACTGTATGTGTAGTATAGCACAATCTACATCTTCCGTCAAATAAATTTAAAATTATAACAAGCAAACGAGATTCTTGTCAATCAATTTTCACGAAAAACAATAAAATGTATCACTACCAATTTGAATTTAGTATGTCAACCCTGAACCAAATTATGTATAGAATAGAGAATTTTTATAAAATGTGGTTTTCCCTTTTCAGAAAAATTGTAGCAACGAGCGGAGCCATTGCCAATTCCCGAATTGTTTACAGTTACAAGCAAAAAAAAGACCTAAAATACAAATCCGGGTCGACACCTGTAAAATGTAATTCGACCAGATTTCTCCTTTAGGTCCATTTTTCTAATCATATTTCATCGGCATTCCGCGTCTCATCACACCTTTTGTTTCAACGCCACCTAATCCTTTTTCCCCAGTTATCGTGTTACGTAAAACATCCGATAAACTAATCCGGTCCATAAAAGAAGTTAAACTAATTCTAGATGCAATATACACTGGATCTAGAGCATGGATATTCACACGATCCGGTGAACTAGCAAAATTGGATCCAGCCTTAATAAGCGTTTCGAAATGAGATTGACACGCTCCTGCAAAAATAATTAATTCATCTTTATTCCATGAATACTTTCTAGCAATTCGAACACATTCAGCAAAATACTTTGTATGACGATACGCTCGTATATCACGCTCGTCACCTTTGTTTTTTAAATATGCGTCATGACCGGTAACGACAACGATATCTGGTTGAACCATTTCAAGTAATGAACCGATCTGTTCTGGCATTTCCTTTTCATGTAAATGAACACCATAAACAGGAACGCCTAACTTATTATATAATTCTGTGCATTTACGTAAATACAACGGATCTCCATCAATGTGCAGGACACGCCCACGTAATTCAAAATAGTTTGATTCGCTCTTGTATCCGGATGTGACATCGTAATCTCCACGTTGCTTCATCAGTTTTGCATCTTGCCGAAAAAGCCGATATGAGTTTTCTACTAATTCTTTTGCTTTTTTCTCATGAGCTGCTCGTTCTTTTTCTGACACTATGACAACATCATCTAGCGGGGCATCGGCAAGCAGACGCATCTCTTCCCCAGCAAGTTCAACATACTGCGGATGCAATTCCACTACCCTAAACAACAGATCACACTGATACGAAAGGCGAGCGACTATATCCCCTTTTTTCAGCTTCATTGTCACGCCTCCTCTCCACTTAAAGTATGTAGAGAAGAGGGCTAATGTGCTAAGATCGCGGTATTCTTTTCAAAAGTGATTCACTTAGACGACCAAACTCCTCAAGCGAGAGAGTCTCCCCTCGTCGTTTTGGGTCTATCTCTGATTCCATTAACGCTTCTTCAATTTCCTGCTTTTTCTCTTTTGAACCAAAATTATGAACAAGATTATTTAATATTGTTTTACGCCTATTCGCAAAACAAGCATGAAATACTTTAAAGAAATACGATTCATCCGTTACACATACCGCAGGTTCATCACGAATCGTCAAACGCAAAACTGCTGAGTCAACACGTGGCTGAGGGACAAATACGGTAGCCGGCACCGTCATAACTCGCTCTGCTGTCGCAAAGTATTGAGCGGCAATTGATAACGCTCCATATTCTTTTTTGCCTGGCTTAGCGGCTATCCGATCTGCCACTTCAGCTTGGATCATCACAACAATTCCTCGAACCTGTAAATGCTCCTCTAATAACTTCATCAAAATAGGCGTTGTTACGTAGTAAGGCAAATTTGCTACAACCATTACATCTTCAATTCCTTGAAACTGTTCGTCCATCACTTCTTGAATATTCGCCTTTAATACATCTGAATGAATGATTGTTACATTATCATAAGGCGCAAGCGTCTCGTCCAAAACAGGAAGCAACCTCTGATCAATTTCAAACGACACAACTTTTTTTGCTCGTTTCGCTAGTTGCTCCGTCAATGCGCCAATACCTGGTCCTACCTCAATAACACCTGTCGTTTCAGTAATATTGGCTGCGTCTACAATATTGTTTAAAACATTTGTATCAATTAAAAAGTTCTGTCCTAAACTCTTTTTAAAACTAAACCCAAATTTAGTTAAAATTTCTTTCGTTCGAGCCGGTGTTGCTATATCTTTTGACATTTCGTTTGTTCCTCCTCAAACACTTGTTGCATTGCTTTTGAAAACTCTGCAGCTGTTATGCGAAACTTTTGCAAACGTTTATGCAGTTGTTTTCCATTTGCATAGCCTATATGTAACAATTCCCCTAAACGTTCCCGCCTTTTTTTTGAGTCAGCTCCTCCTATTAAGCCCGCTGCATGAAGATCTTGCCAGTTAATAATCTCGTTAACATAGTCTTCTTCTCGCTTAGCATGTCTTAAGGCTTGTCTTATTGCTTCTGGAGTTGCGTTTTCGACTCCAAGATCATCAAGATTTTTAGAGATTGCTTCTTTCTTTGGTAAAAAAGCATGCTTACAACCCGGAACGCGTCCCCTGATAATATTCCTTATCCGCTCGCCGGGATAGTCTGGATCTGTTAACACAATGACCCCCCTACGCTCTTGGGCAAGAGCAATTTGAGCAAGTGTACTTTCATTTACTGCCGATCCATTCGTCTCGATCGTATCTGCTTCTACTGCCCTTTTTATTGCTACCGTATCATCTTTTCCTTCTACCACAATTATTTCTTTTATTTTCATCTTATACCCCTGACATTATGCTAATTCTATTTTAACCTGTATCTTTACTTTACATAATTATTAGCAGAAAAGCCAAGGGTGTTGCGTGACTATGGCTCTGTTCGCTACACTCGTTGCTTTGAGATTTTCCAAACAGGGAAAATCTCAATAAGAAAAGCACAGGGTGGATAGCCATCCTGTGCCAACTACATTATTTTATGATTGTCACTTTTACCGTTTTTCTACCCCATCTTAGCGCATCTGATTTCGTTGGTACATGTACATCTATTTTATTCCCTTTAATTGCGCCACCAGTATCACCAGCAACTGCCTCACCGTATCCTTCAACATGGACACGCGTTCCAAGAGGAATCACACTTGGGTCAACGGCTATCACTTTCATATTGCGGTTATTATTTAAATTAATACCTGTAGCAGTTACCCCACTGCAACCAGTACAACCAGCCGTATATGCTGTAGCTGTAACCGTTAAGGTATGTTCATTACTTTGACTAGATCCGCCAGAACTCGAGCTTGTGCTCGCTCCGCGCGATACCGTAGGAGCAGGTTGAGTTCCTACTGCTACAATACGATCCTTACTATCTTTGACCGTTTCACTCTTTACAAGCTCCCTAGACACTTCTTCTCCGTCTTCAAGGATGACTTCATAATGTTTATTAACTTTTCCTTCTTCCCCTGATTGAACGACTTTTTCATTTCCGACTCGTAGTTCATTATCTTTTTGGGTCACCGTTCCAAAAGCAACGGCCTCTTCCACCACATCGGTGACTTTTTCTACTCGTATTACTTTAATTTCTGATTCCTTATCAAGCCTTGTTTCCATTGCAGGCTCAACACGATCAAGCTCACCTAATGTAACACTTTCTCTCTCTAAAAAGTCAGCGACAGTCGTCGAAGTTGTCCATAATTCTTGTTGTTCACCGTCACTAGCAAGCTCAACTAAAAAGGCAGATTCATAGATTAGATTCATTCTATCAGTTATTTCTTCACTTACTGCTGGTGCAATAAAATCATGTTCTTTGTACTCAATATTTAATTCATGTATAAGTTGTTCGACATTATCTGCGGTAGTCCAAACTTTTTCTTCATGTCCCTGAATGGTGACATATACTTTTTTTGCTTGGTCCCAAGCAATTGTCATATTACCGGATATTTCCGATCCCAATTCAGGTTCAACAGAATCATATTCTTGGACTTCCCATTCTTGCTCCTTCATCAGTTCAGCAACTGTTGATGCATGTGTCTGTACTGTAACGTCTTCTCCATCAATCGAGATCGTTACCGTTGCTTTCGTCGTCTCGTATACAGCGTACGTAATCACGCCTGCGAAGAGAATGAGACTGACAATGGAGATAACCAACTTTTCCCTGAAACTTATAACAGGAAGGAGTCGGCTCCTAGTTGTTTCCATTTCACTAAATTCCTCCTTCTCAACGATCGAATTATAAACACTGTACCTCCTTTTGTCAACCCAGTATTTTCATTTTCATTTTCCGCACTGTCCTCATTATCCATGAAAACGGTGGCAAAGAAAACAAAAATTTATCGACACGTCCACTCTATTCACCTGCCAGTCTTTGTAGAACTAATTCGAATGAAGCAAAAAATAGACAAGCATCGTCATCGTTAGTTAATTTTCGCTATCATTATGCGCCAAAAAACACCTTTGTTACAAAGAAAGCCGAAATAGTTTTTTGGCGTTTTTTGTCGTTTGTTTTGCTACTTCCTCATAGTCCATTTCTTTTAGTTCTGCTATTTGCTCGGCAACAAGCTTTACATAAGCAGGTTCATTTCGCTTTCCACGATATGGGTGTGGTGCAAGATAAGGACAATCTGTTTCAATCAACAACCGTTCGATTGGAATTTCTCTTGCTACTTGCTTTGGACGTTTTGCATTTTTAAACGTGACCGGGCCCCCAAGAGATATATGAAAGTTCATCTCTAAACATTCCCTAGCAATTTCTACACTTCCACCAAAGCAATGCATAATTCCACCAACTTCTTTTGCCTCTTCTTCTTTCAAGATATCGACTATATCTTGATCAGCTTCCCGGTTATGAATAATAATTGGCATTTTCACTTTCTTCGCTAACCGAATTTGTTTCCTGAAAACGTCTTTTTGGACCTCTTTCGGTGACTTATCCCAGTGATAATCCAAGCCCATTTCTCCTAATGCAACGACTTTTGGGTGAGCACTTAATTCTTCTAGCCAACCTAAGTGGTCATCGTTCATATCAATTGCATCAACCGGGTGCCAACCTACTGCTGCATACAAAAAATCATACGTTTGGACAAGTTCTAGCGCACGGTTGATTGTTTTCTCATCAAAGCCAACGACAACCATGTATTCAACCCCAGTTTCTTTAGCACGGGTGATCACTTCCTCTACGTCTTCATCGAATTGGTCTGCATTTAAATGGACATGCGTATCAAATAACATCGGTTCAATACTCCCTTTCGTAATAAATTATATCGGTAAAGCAAAAGGAGAGAATTTCACATCTCTCCTTTTACATATTATTTTACTTTTGCCCCATTTGGTAAATTCCCATCTATTGTTGCAAGTTGTAACTTCTTCCCTTTAGAACCTGCTAGAATCATTCCTTGCGACAACTCTCCTCTAAGCTTAACAGGTTTTAAATTCGTTACACAAATTACCTTTTTTCCAATAAGTTCATTAGGAGAATAATATTTCGCGATACCAGATACAACTTGTCGTTTTTCAAAACCAAGGTCTAGTTGTATTTTTAACAAACGATCTGCACCTGATACCACTTCAGCACCTACTACTTCAGCAACGTGCAATTCAACTTTTGTAAAATCATCAATCGTAATTTCATTTTCAGCAACTTCTGGAATTTCTTGTGTTGCTTGATCATCCTCTTTTTTCAGTGCTCCACCCATCATTTCAACAATGCGAGCGACCTCTTCAGCCATATCAAGACGCGGGAAGATAGGCTCGCCTTTTTCAACCGTTGTCCCAGCTGGGATCTGGGCAAACGTTTCTAGATTTGACCAAGATGTTACCTCTTCAGTCAGTCCGAGCTGCTTCCACATTTTCTTTGGCGCCTCTGTCATAAATGGCTGTATCATAATCGATACTTGGCGTAGTGACTCGGCAAGATGATACATAACTGAACCAAGTTGCTCTTTCTTTGCTTCGTCTTTTGCGAGGACCCAAGGCTGCGTCTCATCGATGTATTTATTCGTCCGGCTAATTAATTGCCAAATCGCGGTTAGGGCAACAGAGAATTCCATCTCTTCCATCGCCTTTTCAACTTTTATGACGGTTGCTTGAACTAATTCAACCAGCTCTGCATCAAAAGGAGTTGCGTCTTTCACATACGGTGGAATTTGGCCATCAAAATATTTATTAATCATTGCCACAGTCCGATTAAGTAGATTCCCTAAATCATTCGCAAGATCGTAATTTACGCGCTCAACAAATCCTTCTGGAGTAAAAACACCATCAGAACCAAATGGAACTTCACGAAGTAAATAATAGCGAAGAGCATCGAGCCCATACCGATCAATTAGTGGAACAGGGTCTACCACATTGCCTTTTGACTTCGACATTTTTCCGTCTTTCATTAACAACCAGCCATGGCCAAATACTTTTTTCGGTAATGGCAAATCAAGTGCCATTAACATAATCGGCCAATATATTGTATGGAAACGAACAATTTCTTTTCCGACTAAATGAACATCCGCTGGCCAGTATTTGTTGTAAAGCTCTTCGTTTTCACTTCCATAACCAAGTGCCGTAATGTAATTCGACAAAGCATCTATCCAAACATAGACGACATGATCTGGGTTACTTGGAACTTGAACGCCCCACTTAAACGACGTCCTTGACACAGCTAAGTCTTCTAGACCTGGTTTAATAAAATTGTTTATCATTTCATTTTTACGAGACTCTGGTTGAATAAACGTTGGATTTTCTTCATAGAACTTTAACAGTCGATCAGCATAATTGCTCATCTTGAAGAAATACGATTGCTCTCGTACTTTTTCAACAGGATGCCCACTATCTGGACTCTTCCCGCCAATGATTTCACCTTGTTCATTTTTAATTGGATCAGCTAATTGTCTCTCCGTATAAAAGGTTTCATCAGGAATCGAATACCAGCCTTCGTAGTCATCTAAATAGATGTCACCTTTTTCAAGTAAGCGCTCAAAAATATCAGCAACTACTTTTTTATGGCGTTCTTCTGTTGTCCGGATAAAATCATCATAAGAGACATCTAACTTCTTCCACAAATCTTGTATCCCCGCAACGATTTGATCTGTAAATTCTTGTGGCGTTTGCCCTTTTTCCGCTGCTTTTGTTTCAATTTTTTGGCCGTGTTCATCTGTCCCCGTTAAAAAGCGCACATCATAACCACGAAGGCGCTTATAACGTGCCATCGCGTCCCCTGCAACAGTCGTATACGCATGTCCGATATGAAGTTTATCACTCGGATAATAGATCGGTGTTGTTAAATTAAATGTTTTTCTTTCTTCTGTCATAATATTTCCTCCTCTTTTTACGTAGAAATCAATTAACGAGAGCGTTCTCAACCTAGGATGAAGACATGCTCTGTGCCAAACTTAATTAAGGCGGTGTCAGCTAAGAGTTTCTTCATGCTAAGCTTCATTGAATCCTCTCTACGTCTCGTGCTCCGCTCCTTTTCAACAACACAAAAAAGCCCTCATCCGTATCGGGACGAGAGCATTGATCACGTGGTACCACCCAAAATTCCCTTTCCATTTCACAATAAAAAGGCTCATGAAGTCTAAGACTTCCTCTGTTAACGCCAGCTACGTCACTCTCTTATGTACGTAAGCACACTCGAAAACGAACTCCTCCCTGGACCATCTTCCACCTAGTATCTATACCGGTTTTCAGCTCCCCCGGCTCTCTGCATAGCAATCGCTACCTATAGATAACTAACTGTACTCATCCCTTCATCGGACCTTATATTAGACTAGAACATTCAAACATCCTCTAATGAAATTCTACCCAAAATATACCTAATTCATTCTCCCTAGTCAAGAGCGGTTATACATAGTGGCAAAAGGTGTTTTCTCTTTTTTTATCATTCCTTCTCTACTCAAACGTTCTAACTCCTCCTTCCACGTCTGCACATCCCAATTTTTTTCTGCGTCTTCATTTAATTTCGTTAATTGACTCATAATATTCATTTCAGCCAATGGAAAATAAGAATCCAAAGCTTTTACAAGTTGATCCGCGTCTTGTTCTTTCATTCCCTTCAATTCATCAAATGGGTTTAACGTGTGCGGACTTGCTGAATGTGCCATTCTAATTCTGATGGCCATTGTTCTTCCCATAATAGCTGATGAGACAAATACATCTCCAGATCGTAAATAAGGGAGACGTTTCCCCTCATCATGAGTTAAATCCGTCTCCTCTTTAATTGTTTGAATATCGGTTCCACGTACCGTTCGAAAGACAAACTTCGAATTTAATTGGGCTGTAATCGTTTCATCTAATAGCGTAGGTCGCTGCGTTGCAAAAATAAGAAAGACTCCGTATTTTCTTCCTTCTTGAGCAATCTCTTTTAAAACTGATTTGGCTGGAGCATCGTACCCTTTCGGAGCAAAATTATGAGCTTCATCTGTAACGATAACAAAAGGAGGAAAGAACTCTCCTTGCTTTTGTTGCAACTTTGCATCGCGAAATGTTCGACGTTTCCCGTACAATGCCCCAATGACATAACTAGAAAACACTTGCAAAAGCCAGACTGCACCTTGAATGACCACAAGTTTTCCTGAATGAATTCCTTGCTCAATCGCTCTTATATTTTGTTGAAAGAGACCGGCCAGATGCAATCGGTTCACACGCCACTGAATCCCTTTTACTGAAGCAAGTGGAAGACTACCAAATTGATCGAGTAACTTCCGGTACGTATCAAAACGAGCAAACTCCTCTCGACTCATACCCGCATCATGTACCATTGCCTCGACCTTTTGCTTTCCGAGTTCTAGCGCCCCTGCTAAATTAGCAATCCGATCACTAAACGACTGATAGCTATCTTTTCTTTTATGGACAGATTGAATAACGTTAATCATAGATTCCGTTAACGTTCCAGCTGCTGAAAGAAGGCGCTCTACGTCTCTTGTGGATAGTGCTGAGAAATCAACACCGACATCTTGGCCGATTTGAACGACGATATATTGATCTCGGTACGAACTTGCTTCTGATACCCCTTCAGCTTGAGTGGCAAAGTTCATTTCAAAATGTGGATCAAAAACCAATGTAGGGATTTGTAATTTCATTAATTCTTCTAGCATGACTCGAAGACCAAATGATTTCCCTGAACCTGATCCACCAAACACTCCTATATGAGGGTATTGTTGCATAGCACGAATATCAAAGATAAAAGGAACGCCATGTTGTTTGCGCAAACCGTCATGATCATGAATATGTAACAATCCTTTTAATGATTCTGGCAATGTCGAATCGATAAAATCGGTTGATTTCACTTCACCTAAAACAAGACCATCTCCTGGAGCAGTTTTTACTAACAACGAGGATATTTCATCAAAATGTGGATGACGAACGTTTGAACCTGTCTGAATCGGTTGAACGGCTTCCTCAAAAAGACGCACCTTAGCTAAATGAATATCATCTGCACCTATATCATAGCCAATATGTTCAAGAGTCTTTAACACCTGATCATCCGCAATTCCCTTATCAAAGCCCATTGGAATATAGCGATTATACGAGAACGTCTCAACCACTTCTCCTTTCGGCTGAAACAACGACTCGTCTTCAATGACAACCATTTCATTCATTCGAAATTTATGTGTTTTTGAAGCAACATACACTTCATGTTGCGTTGTTACTCCGACAATTTGCATCTGTTTTCACTCCTTCTCTTTGGTTTTAGGGCCGTGGTTAGGGTCAAACCCTATGTATCGCCATCGCTTAATATGGTCTGGATATACGTTTTTTTTCAAAAAACATCTTTCTCATTTCGGGATCTATGTACTGTTCGACCAAGACTTCGACAAGCTTGTCCGTTACGCGAACTTCTCGGTCGACATGGTCTAACCAAAGTGGAATCCCCCGCCCATCTCGAGGAGTCAGAGTTAATAGAACACTAGCGATCTCTTCTTTGAAAGCTGCCTGTTCCAACAGGACATCAAAACCTGTAATGGCTGGGTCAGACGTTAACCTCATCCAAACAGATTGTAAGCCTGCCTTACTTTGAATATCTTCAATAAAAACCATTTCTTCTTGACGTAAAACTCCAAATAATAAATCACGATCATATGCATGTGGCCGTTGTTGATACGATTGAAACGGTTCTAACTTCACTAAATTCTCTGTTGTAATTTCCTCTGATACGCCAACAAGTAAAACATTGGATTCAATTGCTTTTTTTCTTAATAGCTCCCACTCATCTGGTGCATCAATTCGGTAATGGTACAACGCGCCATCCATCAACAGAACCTGTAACGAACGCTCATCAATCAGTTTAGTTGCCACTGTCAATTCTAATTTCGACAAAATGTGAGAGCGGATATTTATTCTGTTTCCTTCTTCTTCATCCTTACCGTGCAATAAAGGAGAGAAAATATCGGTAGCCTGACATTGGTAGCCTTTTGTTGTTTTGGCTAATGCCTGAAACAAATAAAGAATATGAGGAGAATCGCCTTTCGTCTGATTAACTGATCCATCGACAGCCGCTAACTCCTTATCATTTAACCAGTTGGACAAAGCCTCTGTGGAAAGTCTAGAGATATGTCGAATTTCTGCTCTAGACTCATGAAGTTTTTGTCGAATAATTGTTTTATTGTCTGATGAGTGCTGGTAAATCTTTTGAAGATTTTTATTCACTTTTTTTATTTCATTTACTAATTCAGGACATATTTGCAACATATCTTTTCACCCACCTCATTTCTGTAACTCGCATTATATCAGCGATTCCACCAGTTGGTAAATAATACCATTTTACAAAAAAAAGAAAAAAAGTAATTGACTTGATTTGGAAACACTGGTACTCTTAATTCAGAAGAAAAATGTCGAATAATGACACAAAAATAAATCGTTTTATATGAGAGGAGATACATTTTATGAAATCTACTGGTATTGTTCGTAAGGTTGATGAATTAGGACGCGTTGTTATCCCTATTGAACTTCGTCGCACACTTGACATTGCTGAGAAAGATGCTCTTGAAATCTACGTTGATAATGATCGTATTATCTTAAAGAAATACAAGCCTAATATGACTTGTCAAATTACTGGCGAAGTTTCTGATGAAAACTTATCAATCGCAAACGGAAAAATCATTTTAAGTCCACAAGGCGCACAAGAAATTATTAAAGACCTTCAAGAATATCTTGCTCGCTCAACTCAGGCATAAAATAATTATAGGGGTAACTATAATATAGTTCTACCACACTGACTGTAAGAGTCATTTGCTGGTATGTTCTTGATGAGTCCCCTTTTTTGTTTTTTTGAACTAATCTTGATGATAGTCAGCATAGACGATTCGTTTTTGCACATGTCTTTCTTTCGCAACTTGTTTAATGGCTTCTTTTGATTGCATGCCTAGTTCGACGTAATGGTTGACATGTTGAACAGTTGTTAGTGTTTCCCACCATTGATCTTCTTCTTCTTGCCCATGGCTTCCTTCAACAACAAGACAAAATTCTCCTTTTACAGTGCCTGTTTCGCACCAATCGATCGCTTGTTCGATCGTTCCACGTTGATATTCTTCAAACTTCTTTGTTAACTCTCTACTAATGGTTATTTGACGGTTACCCAATACTTTATACATCGCTTCCAATGCTTCTTTTAATCGATGAGGTGATTCATAAAAAAGCAAAGTTGCTCTTGTTTGCTTAATTTGCTCCAGAAACTGTAGTCGTTGTTTATTTTGACGTGGGAGAAATCCAATAAACTCAAAATGTTCTGTAGAGAGACCAGAGGCAATTAAACTCGTTAATGCAGCATTAGCGCCTGGTAATGAAATGACCTTAATCCCTTCTTTTATAGCTAACTGTACAAGATCTTGGCCTGGGTCAGAAATAGCTGGCATTCCTGCGTCACTAACTAAAGCAATGTCTTTTCCAGCTTTAATTTGACCAATTAGTGATTCTCCTGATTTTCGTTTATTATGTTCGTGATAACTTACTAACGATGTATCAATTTCAAAATGGCGACATAACTTCATCGTTTGTCTCGTGTCTTCAGCTGCAATTAAGTCTACTTCCTTTAACATACGAACAGCACGAAATGTCATATCTTCTAAATTTCCTATTGGAGTAGGAATAAGGTATAGTACTCCTTCTACGCTTTCACTTTTAAAACTCGCTTGTTCGTTCATTCACGTATCCCCTTCTTTGTAACCATCATCTCATTTATTATTACTCACGATTGCCTTCATAGATAAAACGAAATTGCTTTGTGTACACCCCTTGTTCATTGTAAACCACAATAGGTGGAAGACAAGTGAGGCCAGAACGTCCATCTTTAATCCCCTCAACAAGCACCATATTAGCATCTTTATGTTTCTTAGGGTGAATAAATTGAACTCGTTTCGGCTCAATTCGATACGAACGCATGAGAGTCATAATATCCGTAAGCCTTTCTGGCCGATGAACGATGGCCACTTTCCCTTTTTGTTTTACATACTGACTACTAACACGAATCACATCTTCAAGTGTACAATAGATTTCATGGCGCGCAATTGCTAAATGCTCATTTCGATTTCGTTCATGCTCTGTTATTGTTTCAAAATAAGGAGGATTGCATGTAACAACATCAAAGGAACTTCGCTTAACTTCATTTGAAATTTGATTTAAATCTGATTCAATAAACTGAATTCGATTATTTAGTTCATTTAACGCAGCCGTCCGTTTCGCCATATCAGCTAATTTCGATTGAATTTCTACCCCAACTAATTGAGCCTTCGTTCGCGTTGTCAGTAACAGTGGAATCACACCATTGCCTGTACATAGGTCGAGGATCTGTCCTTTTTGAATTGGGACTTGTACAAATCTACCTAGAAGAATGGCATCGATTGAAAATGAAAATACATTTGGGCTCTGAATAACTTTTAGATCCGTCCCCGCTATATAATCGAGTCGTTCTCCTTCTACTAATTTCACAGTTTGTGCACTCCTTTTATAAGAGGAAAGAAAGACAGACCTCTCGATATGAAAGATCTGTCCCCTCTATACATGTTCATAGGCAATAACTTAATGCAGACTACTATACAAGAAACGAACACACGATCATGCGTAGCAGTCATGGCTTCACAGTGTTCGTTACTTTTGATGCAAAAATGATAAACAGAACAAGCAGTCGTCCCCATCTGGGCGTATACTACCATAATGAGTATTACAAACGTGGAAACCCTCTTGATAAAGCCTTGCTAAATTATCATATCCTTCGCCTACAAAGGATTTTTTCTTGCTTTTATCGTTTTTTTGTCCTTTTTCAAGTAACTCTTCTTGCGATTCTAGTCGTTCACGAAGATTTTCATTTTCAATATGAAGAGAATGATTTTCTTCGATTAAATAGGCCAACTGTTCTTTTAACCCTCGTAATTCATGATGCAATTCCCCTAGCCGCTCTTCTAGTTGGCTCACCTGTGTAAAAATTGCTTTTTTGTCCACGATGCTCCCACCTCATCATTCTCTGGCTTCAGACGGCACACCCTCTTTAGCCATTAACTCATCCATTGTGAACTCTACGATTTGCTCACCATCAACTAACTCAACTTGTACAAGCCGCTCCAATAAGTTAAGCCCAACTACTTTTCCTTTTCCTTGAGCTGTCTTAATTCGTTTTCCGATGTCAGGAAGTTCTTGCTTAGCTGACTCATACATATCATTTTCGTATTTAAGGCAACACATCAATCTACCACATAAGCCAGAGATTTTCGCTGGATTTAATGATAAATTTTGATCCTTTGCCATTTTGATCGAAACAGGTTCAAAGTCACCTAAAAATGAAGAGCAACAAAGCACTCGCCCGCAAGGTCCTATTCCACCCAGCATTTTCGCTTCATCACGAACCCCAATTTGACGAAGTTCGATTCTCGTACGAAAAATCGCAGCTAAATCCTTGACTAACTCTCTGAAATCAATTCGACCATCTGCAGTAAAATAAAATAATACTTTATTCCGATCAAATGTATATTCAACATCGACTAGCTTCATATCAAGCTTATGTTCAGTAATTTTCTCTGAACACACATCTAAAGCTTTCTTCGCTGCTTCTAGATTCTCTTGGACAATTAACTTGTCTTTCTGTGTAGCAATCCGAATGACTTGTTTTAATGGAAGAACGACATCGTTTTCATCGACTGTCTTTGTTCCAATCACAACCTTGCCAAACTCAACGCCTCTAGACGTTTCAACAATGACAGTTTCTCCTTTCTCCAACTGAAACGAACCAGGGGAGAAATAATAGATTTTGCCTGCTTTTTTAAAGCGTACGCCCACAACTTGATGCAATCTTCTATCCCTCCAGTATATTAAGCAACAACTTCTCCATCAGCAGTTGAGGATTCACATTTGCAACAAGATGTCTTTTAGCTAGAAGAACATCAGACATTTTCTTGCTGATCGTATCCTGCGAACTAGTTAATGCTTGTTGTTGTAATAGATCAATTTGATCAATATATGTTAAAGAATCGACTTTTTCAACCTTTGAAAACAGTAAGTCGCGAAGCCACAAAAGAATCATATCTAAACCAATTTCGATTTGTGGTTTCTCTTTGAAAAGAGGTAACCACTTTTCTTGTAAAGTAAAAAGAACTTGAGTTGGTCTAGCATATAGCTCTTCCATCAATTGTATCACTACGCTTCGTGCTTGTGCAATCCAATCCCCCTCTAACAATTGCAATGCTTCATCGTAACTTGTTGTTAAACTAGCCAATAAACTGGAAATCACACTAGAATTTCCAGATGTTACGAGTTTGTCTAAAAAAACAGCTCGCGACAAAGGGGAAAATGCTAAATGTTGGCTTCGTGAATGTATGGTCGGTAGAACGTTGCTACCTTGTTCTGTTAACAAAACCGCCAATGTAAGCGTTGCTGGTTCTTCCAAAAATTTTAATATACTATTTGCAGCACCAATGGTCATTAAATTTGCATGTTCAACAATATACACTTTTTTAGCAGATTCAACACCACGGTAAGAAAATTCTTTTTGCAAATGATCGACTTGGTGTTTTTTAATCGACAATCCATCTGGTTCAATCATATGTATATCTGGATGGTTGCCACTTTCAATACGTCTGCAGTTGGTACATTCCAAACAAGGATCAGATCCATTTACATTTTCACAAAAGAAGCTCTTCGCTAAATGAAGAGCTACCACTCGCTTTCCTGTTCCCCTGCTTCCTTCAAACAAATAAGCATGGGCAAGACGGTCCTTTTCAAGCGTTTTGACTAATAAGT
Source organism: Halalkalibacter lacteus (assembly GCF_036663595.1). Classification (NCBI taxonomy): domain Bacteria; kingdom Bacillati; phylum Bacillota; class Bacilli; order Caryophanales; family Bacillaceae; genus Halalkalibacter; species Halalkalibacter lacteus. The sequence continues at coordinate 3,123 of NZ_JAWRVL010000025.1, read as the reverse complement.
CTGTAATTCTAGGTTGTATTTCTTTTAATGTGTTCCATGTTTCCATCTATAATTCAACACCTTTAAAATTGCTCAAATTGCTCAACTGGCAGAACAAAAACAGTTGCTCCTCCAACCTGTACTTCAACAGGATACGGAACATATGAATCTGCATTTCCACCCATTGGCGATATAGGTGCAACGAGTTGATCACGACTTTGACAATTTTCTTTTATAAGAGACATCACATCTTCTATCTTTTCGTCTTCTGTCCCAATTAAAAAGGTTGTATTGCCCGCTTTTAGAAATCCCCCTGTACTAGCAAGCTTTGTCGCCCGGTAATCAGCTTTCACTAGCGCATCAGACAATCTATTACTATCCTTATCTTGGATAACAGCCATTATTAACCTCATATTGACAACTCCTTTATTAGAGTTTGTGACCTGTAAAGCAATTAATTTCTTTCATCGCGTCACGATAAACATCCTCTATTTTTTGATTGGCATTAATGGGTTTAATTCTGTCTGGATATTCATCCATCACCTTGTAATATCCTTTTCGGACCCGTTCATGAAATTGTTTTTTTTCTTGGTCAAGTCGATTTACTTCGCGTCCATCATCATTTTTTATTCGAGTTAGACCAATCTCAGGATCAATATCAAAAAATATCGTCAGATCTGGCATATAACCACAAATAGCAAACTCATTAATCGCTCTTACATCATCAAAACCAATCCCTCTTGCATAACCTTGATAAGCAAGACTACTATCAAGGAATCTGTCACAAAGGACGATTTTACCTTCCTCAAGTGCTGGAATAACTTTTTCAATAAGATGTTGTCTTCTAGCAGCTGCATAAAGCAATGCTTCTGTGCGACTATCCATCTCTGTATGTGCTACATCTAGAATAATCTCTCTAATTTGTTCAGCAATTCGAATGCCACCCGGCTCTCTCGTTCGAACTACATCATACCCTTTTCCCTTTAATGTTTGTTCTATTTTATCTAAGACAGTCGTCTTTCCTGCTCCTTCGCCGCCTTCTACTGTTACAAAAAATCCTTTACCCATTCTCATCCTCCGAATCAATAACCAAAACATCTTCTAACTGTCGTTCAACTTGAAATGTCGCACCAGCCTCTATCAACTTCATGATTTGAGCTAGTGTATTCCGATCAATTCTCTCACCTGGTAGGATAATAGGCACTCCGGGTGGATAAGGAATAATTGCTTCAGCAGCCACGAACCCACAAGCTTCTTCTAAAGGAATTCGTCTTTTCGGTAACTGTCGACATTCATTGGCACTAACTTCTAGTTGTTTGACATCCATTTCTACCTTAGGCGCATTCATACCTAGCTCTTCATTCCTCACTTCATACCCGTGAAGTGATTGTCGTATTAACTCAACAGCTTCTTTGTCAAGCCTATTTTCTCCTAAACCGAAAATGAAAAGAACATGCTTATCATCAGCAAGCTCAGGATAGATGTTGTTCTTACTAAATATTTCCTGAAGTTCGAATCCTGTTAGGCTTGTTGTTGTCCTTATTGTAACTTTTAATGGATCGGAAAGATACCTATCGTCCCAATTTAAAATCCTGAATTGCTTAATGGTAGATAATTCTTCTTTAACTGCTTGAACTCCTGCTAGTATTAGATTTAATTCTCTTTTAGACAACGATTCAGCATATGCTCTAGCCCCATCGAGGGAAGCCATTAACAGGTAAGAAGGACTACTTGATTGGAACATGGATAACGCTTCTTTTATATTATGTCGGAAGTGGTCATTTAGTTTATGACTTATATGTAAAAATGAACTCATTGTTAGTGCCGGAAGCATTTTATGTGCGGACTGCACAACAACGTCTGCTCCTAATTGCAACGTTGAAGGCGGGAATGATTGTCCTAAACAAAAATGTGCTCCATGTGCTTCATCTACTAACACGTGTAAATTTTGTTGTTTAGCTAATGCAATAAGCGGTTGTACATCTATACTAACGCCAAAATAGTTAGGGTACGTTATGAGTAACCCTTTCGTCCTTGGATACATGTTCAATGCTTTCTGTAATGTTTGTTTAGAAATACCAACAGCTAGTCCTGATTCATCATCGAAATCTGGGGTCAGTAAAATGGCAGTCAATCCGGCAATTTGCAAAGCATGGAAGATTGATTTATGACTATTACGTTGTACAAATACTTGATCACCACGACGAAACATACCATACACCATAGCTAAGTTCCCTACTGTTGAACCTCCGACTAAGAAAAAGGTTTCTTTCGCTTGATAAAATCGTGCTGCAGCCTGCTGCGCCTCTAGGATTGCACCTGTAGGGGCATGGAGATCATCTAAACCTGACAACTCGGTCACGTCATAAGGTAATACTGATTGAAAATCTTTATGAATCGTGTGATGAAAAACCGTTCCATTTTTATGTCCAGGCACATGAAAGGATACGGGCCTATTTCTCTGATGCTGTTGTATGGCTTCTATTAAAGGCAGGTTATTAGATTTCAACTAAATTATCTCCTTTTTCGTCCCTTTTTAATTTGCACTTAGATTTATTATTTACTATGACAAATAGCTTCTTTATAATCATACTGCACTTTTTTCTTATTGTTAAGAAACCTACATACATAAATAAAAGCAAGCCATCTAGGCCTGCTTTTTATTTACGAATAAAATTTGAAGATAAATTTCTCATTTGTTTTACTAATGTATGATACGTTTGATCATTTTCATTTACCTGCACCATCTTAGTTTCACAACTACTACAGATAAATGAGTTAACAACGTGCAGCCCTTCTTCTTTCCTTTTGTTACATATGACACATTTATCACCTAGCCGTATTTTCATGATACTAGTCTTTGGCATCTCCATCACCCCTGACTTCATTATCGGCTAATGAATCGAATTTCATACCTATCTTTCTTTTAATCTATTCTTTTCCATATAGTTTTGTGCCTATCCCCTTCAAAAAATCCTTGTTATTTTATTGTACTTTACTTTAACTATCATTAGCTTTTTGAGAATTAATTTCATGCAAAAAAAAGACAACCCTATTGGATTGTCTTTTTGCCTGGCAACGTCCTACTCTTGCAGGGGGAAGCCCCCAACTACCATCGGCGCAAAAGAGCTTAACGACCGTGTT
>NZ_JAWRVL010000024.1:0-65416 GCF_036663595.1 Halalkalibacter lacteus | reverse complement strand
ATAGTCATAAGGGAGTCTTCCTCCAGTCGTTAGTTTTGTGTGGTAACTTACTAATTCGACTTTTGGGGAGGTACTCCTTTTTTCTTGTCTTGAAAGCCTTACGAGACTAAGGGTTCACATTATGAAATTCATTCAAGTAAGCATTCTATTTAACAGTCAGGAGTAATTCTCGAGAAAAAAACGACTCTTTCTTTTTAATTTAGAGTCAAGCCATAGTGATTTTTAACAACATCCCCTCCTTTAACCAAAGGTAAGGGGGTGTTGTTATTTTAATAAATGGATTAATTTATAATTAGCTTTAATCTATAAGGACTGCTCAAATAGTAACAAAAACCACGCTCTACCAATAATTCCGAATGCAATATAGAGCAAATCGGTACGAATTCAATCGTAACAAAGCATTTTCATTGCTTTTCAAAGTGTGTAATGGGTAAAGGAATATCAAACAGGACGAAAAGACTAAATTCTAAAATACAATTGACAATGATTATCGTTTTTAATAAGATGCATACAACGGCAAAATTAATGATAATGATTATCAATATCGTTTGTTGGTAAGTAGTTTACATTTCAAATTTAATTAGAAAATGGAATTAATTAGAGGAGTTAGATACGGTACAGAAACTGTATTTATCTCCTCAAAAAATTTATTTTTATTGATAATAGTTATCGTTATTAATAAAAGCTTATAAACAAGAAAGTGGGGATCTACATGCAGAACTATTCAAAAAATAAACAATATCTTGATACACAAGCTAAGCGTGAATCGAATGCTCGTTCTTATCCACGTCGTATTCCAATTGCAATTCGTGAAGCAGATGGGATTTATGTAAAAGATGTGGAAGGGAAAGTGTATATCGACTGCTTAGGTGGTGCCGGAACATTAGCGCTAGGACACAACCATCCTGTAGTCATAGAAGCGATTAGGGGAGTGTTGGATGATAAGTTGCCATTACATACATTAGATTTAACAACACCAGTAAAAGAAGAGTTTGTGGAAGAATTGTTTACTAGTTTGCCAGAAGAATTTGCTAAAAAAGCTCGAATTCAATTTTGTGGTCCGTCTGGGTCAGATGCTGTAGAAGCCGCCTTGAAGTTAGTGAAAACAGCAACCGGCAAAAGAAGCATGTTGGCTTTTCAAGGTGGTTATCACGGAATGACCCATGGTTCTCTTAGCTTGATGGGGAATTTGGGACCGAAGAAACAGATCCCTGGTCTAATGCCTGATGTCCACTTTCTACCGTTTCCTTATGATTATCGCTGCCCGTTTGGCGTCGGAGGAAAAGAAGGGTTAGAAATTGGCCAAACGTATATTGAACAGCTTTTACATGATCCTGAGGGTGGCATCGTTCCTCCAGCAGGAATGATTATGGAAATTGTTCAAGGCGAAGGGGGAGCGATTCCAGCACCAGATAGTTGGGTGCGGGAAATAAGAAGAATGACAAAGGAAAAAGGGATTCCTTTTATTATCGATGAAATTCAAACCGGATTAGGACGGACAGGAAAGTTATTCGCATTCGAGCATTCAGGAATTACACCAGATGTAGTCGTTCTGTCAAAAGCAATTGGAGGTTCGCTTCCTTTAGCTGTTGTGGTCTATCATGAAGATTTAGATAAGTGGAACCCTGGTGCACATGCTGGAACGTTCCGTGGCAATCAGATGGCCTTTGCAGCCGGAACAGCAACGATTAAATTTGTGAAAGAAAATGGTTTAGCCGCGCACGCAGAAGAAGTCGGTTCTCGTTTTATGTCACAGTTACATGATATTCAAGCTCAAACACATTGCATTGGGGAAGTAAGAGGCCGTGGGCTGATGATCGGGGTTGAAATTGTTGATAAACAACATGCTTTAAATAAACTAGGACAAAATGAGCCAGCTCATCCCGAATTAGCGAGTCGCATTCAGCAAGAGTGTTTTAAACGTGGATTGATTATTGAGCTTGGTGGTCGGCATAGTAGTGTGGTTCGCTTCTTGCCACCTTTGATCATAACAGCTGAAGAAATCGATACCGTTAGTGAGATTTTTCTAGAGGCAGTTAAGCAAGCCGAAGCATCAATTAAAGAGCGTTTAACGCAGGAGGTGTAAAAAAATGACAATGAATCAAGTAGGTCTACTAGAACCGCTCACGCAACAGTCAGCGGTAAAAAGTGAGCAAAGGTTTGATCGTTACTTTTTACATAGCAAAGAGGAAAGTATCGACTACTATGCTAAAACAATGAAATGGGCACAAGAGGGTTTCGTTGATCAATTTTCTAGTAATGACAAGCCATACAGTGGATTAGCGCATGAAGAATTCACGAACCTTTTTGAGCAAACGTTTAAAGAAATTTTGCCTGAAGAACAGTCACCCGTTGAAACGTTATTCAAAAACATTGGGGAAACAATCTTGAAGCATTCGATTGTTGTGTCTAACCCAACATGCCTTGCCCATCTTCATTGTCCGCCTTTAAGTGCTGCTCTTGCTGCTGAAGTGATGATCAGTGGAACGAATCAATCAATGGATTCATGGGATCAAAGTGCCTCGGCTACTGTCGTGGAAGAAAAAATGGTTCGCTGGTTAAGCGATCTATTTTTAAACAGTAACCGAGCAGACGGGGTCTTTACAAGCGGGGGTACGCAATCTAATTTCATGGGATTGCTTCTCGCTCGGGATCGCTTCTTAAAAAAACAGTTGAATTGGAATGCACAAAGGGACGGACTACCGGTAGAAGCTAGTAAACTAAGAATTTTCTGCTCCAAGGATGCGCATTTTACTGTTCGTCAGTCCGCCTTTTTACTTGGATTAGGGGAGCAGGCCGTCATTTCCGTGAAGACAGATAGCGAACATCGAATGTGCGTAAACGATTTAGATCGTTGCGTAAAAGAAGCAACCGAACAGGGCTTACTCCCATTTGCCGTCGTGGCAACAGCAGGGACAACAGACTTCGGCAGTATCGATCCTCTAGCTGAGGTAGCCAAACGAGCTAATCATTATCAAATGTGGTTTCACGTTGATGCTGCTTATGGAGGAGCACTTATGCTCAGTGAGCGTCATAAACGTAAATTAACCGGAATTGATCTCGCTGACTCGATAACAGTCGATTTTCACAAGTTATTTTATCAACCGATAAGTTGTGGAGCTTTTCTCGTAAAGGACCGATCGAACTTTGATTTTATCAAACTAAATGCGGATTATTTAAACCCTGAGGACGATGAGGAGACAGGCATTCCAAACTTAGTAACGAAGTCGATTCAAACGACGAGACGCTTTGATGCATTAAAGCTGTTTGTCTCTTTCCATGCTCTAGGTCGAAAAACGTTTGCTGACATGATTGATTATACGATCAGTCTAGCTAGAGAAACTGCAACGGTGATTGAAGAGGAACCTGATTTTGAGCTATTGAACGAACCTGAAATCAATGCCGTTGTTTTTCGATATCGGCCTCAAGGGACGGAGAGATCAAACGATTTAGAATGGCTTAATCAAGTAAACGGATGGATTCGTACCAAACTTTTGGAACAAGGACACTCCATATTGGCACGAACGCGAGTTAATGAATCTGTTTACTTGAAATTAACACTACTAAATCCTCGGACAACGATAGAGGATATTCAATCGATTGTAAGCCAAATGAAACACTTGGTTCAAATAGAAGCACGTATATAGGAGAGGATGGATGAAATGAATTATAAACAGATTGCCGAACAAGCAACGATTCAAAGCCTATTAAATTGCTACTTAAGAGAAACTGTAGAGTATAAGGTACTAGAAAAAAGGAATGCAACGAACTTGGCTAGCAGACTAGACGATCGTCAGAAAGTAAAACAAATAGTTAATTGTGAATTATCAAATCAAGGCATTCACTTATATATTCCACTGTCATATTGGTCGATTACAGGGCGACATATTTTTTCGTTTCCACTCTACTATTCTCTTTCTGCTGAACGTAATCAACTGCTTGAACTTGATTATGTAACGCTCACAAGTCTAATCATCAAAGAGTTGAACGTGAAAGCAGGAGCTGCTTCGGGTGTGACTGGGAATCAAGACGAACTGATGATGCGAGTCATTTTAAGCTGCCAAAGTATCGAACAATTTATTCAAGCGCGCTATAAAGATAGTGATCGTCTCTATGAGCCTGATATGAGTTTCATTGAAGCGGAGCAAGCACTACTATTTGGTCACTTATTACATCCAACACCGAAAAGTCGTCAAGGAATTTCTGAATGGGATGCTCCTTTTTACTCACCAGAGCTAAAGGGACAGTTTCAATTGCATTATTTCCGTGTTCATACATCGATTGTTCAGCATGGATCAGCCTTAGAAGATACAGCCATTCATCTTGTAAAAGAACAATTACTAGCAGATCCTCACGTGACAAGTGAGTTCAAAACGACCTATTGTCAAGCAGATGAGTATGCTTTACTTCCGGTTCACCCGTGGCAGGCTGAATTTCTCATGCGGAAACCAAAAGTACAAACTTTGATGGAGCAAGGATTAATTGAGAATGTTGGAAGAGAGGGACGTGCCTTTTATCCGACTTCTTCTGTTCGGACCGTGTATCATCCAGAAGAAACGTATATGTTGAAGTTTTCGTTAAACGTGAAAATCACAAATTCTGTTCGTGTTAATAAGAACATGGAGCTTGAAAGAGGGGTAGAGGTAAAAAGACTGCTTGATGGAAAGATCGGTGAGGACTTGAGAAACCATCATCCCCATTTCCAAGTTATATGTGATCCAGCTTTTATGACCGTTCACATTGAGGGTGAACAAGAATCTGGCTTTGAGGTGATTGTAAGAGAAAACCCATTTCATGTACAACATGCACAGAATGCTACTCCAATTGCTGCGCTATGTCAGGATTCGATTGATGGACAGACGTCAAGACTAGCAGAGATTATCAAACAATTAGCGAAAAAGGAAGGACGATCAACCGAAGAAGTGAGCGTGGATTGGTTCCGCCGCTACCTAGATCGATCACTAAAGCCGATTATGTGGCTTTACTTAACGTATGGGATTGCGCTTGAGGCACATCAACAAAATAGTGTGATTCAGTTACAAGACGGTTATCCTGATCGTTTCTTCTATCGAGATAATCAAGGCTACTATTTTTGCGAGTCTTATCATGAGCAGCTTAATCAGCTGTTACCAGGGATTAGCGAGAAAAGTAACACCGTTTGTTCAGATGCGATTGCAGATGAGCGGTTACGCTACTATTTTTATTATAATCATTTGCTCGGCTTAGTTAACGCATTTGGTGTAGGCAACCTTATTGATGAAAGGAAGCTACTCGTGGAAATCAAGGAAGTGTTAGAACAGATTGAGGTCCCAACGGAAAGCGTATCGCAGCTAATTACTAGCTTGCTTACTTATGAAAAGCTGCCGTGCAAAGCAAACTTACTGACTCGTTTCCATGACATGGATGAGCTGACGGGTTCACTTGAAACGCAGTCTGTTTACGTTGACATCGATAACCCTTTAGCACGAAAGGAGTTGGTTACGAGTGAAGCTTATTGATGAAGAGACTGGATATGAGATCTCATTTCGACAAGTCAAGCAAGAGGAAGATCTGGAGCGTTTACATCATTGGCATCATCAAGCCCATGTCATTCCATTTTGGAAGCAAAACTTTCCTCTCCCTGACTATAAGGCCCATTTGCAAAAGTTATTAGATGACCGTCATCAGACTTTGTATATTGGCCATGTTAACGGTGAACCGATGAGCTATTGGGAATGTTACTGGGCAAAAGACGACATTATTGCGGATTACTATCAGGTTGACGATGAAGACCAAGGGATTCACCTGTTGTTTGGACCTAACGAATATTTAGGGAAGGGATTAGCGTTGCCATTCTTGCGGGCGATGACGGCCTTTTTGTTTCAGCATGAGGCGACGAGTAAAATTGTCGCTGAGCCTGATATTCGTAACGAAAAGATGATCCATATTTTTAAGAAATGCGGCTTTGAACCACAAAAGGAAATCGAGCTGCCTGACAAACGAGGGTTGCTCATGTTTTGTGAGCGTACAAGCTTTTTTAGGAGGTGGAAGAATGTCAACTTCATCGAGCAACAGCATGTATGATGTCATTGGTGTTGGGATTGGTCCTTTTAATCTCGGCTTAGCAGCGTTAACGGAAGAGAGCACGGAAGTAAAGTCACTATTTTTTGAACAGAAGCCTCATTTTGAGTGGCATGGGGGGCTTCTTATTGAGGAAACGACTCTTCAAGTCCCGTTTTTCGCGGACGTTGTCACGATGGCTGATCCGAAGAGCCGGTTCAGTTTTCTTAATTATTTACACGAGCATGAACGGTTGTATAAGTTCTATTTTCTTGAACGATTTCACATTCCAAGAAGGGAGTACAACCATTATTGTAAGTGGGTCTCTGAACAAGTAACAAACTGCTGCTTTGGGAAAAAAGTGACAACGATTCAGTGGCAAACGGATTTTGCTGAAGTGAGCTGGTTTGAAGGGGAACTAGACAGTCGTAACGGGTACTTTAAAGTCGAAACAGAGGACATGGAAACAGGGGAGGTCGACTACTATTATTCTCGTCATCTCGCAATTGGGATTGGCAGTACTCCTTCTATTCCAGATAGCATGTCTGGTCAAGCTAGAGAAAATCTGTTTCATTCGGCTGAATTCTTACAAAACAGGGAGCGATTACGTCAGGCAGATTCCATTACGGTTGTCGGTTCCGGGCAAAGTGCGGCTGAAGTCTTTCTTGAACTATTAAAGGAACAGCACCTTTATCACTATCAATTGGATTGGTTTACCCGGTCAAAAGGTTTCTTTCCGATGGAATACTCAAAGCTTGGTTTAGAGCATTTTTCACCGGATTATACCGATTATTTCTATCAATTACCACAGAAAAAAAAGGATGAGCAGCTGCCGAAACAGGACTTGCTATATAAAGGAATTAGCGCAACGACGATTGCCGATATTTACGATGCCCTCTATGAATATTCCGTCGGAGGGGAGACTCCTCCTGTTCGTTTGCTTGCGAAAACAGAAGTAGTAGATGTAAAGGAAATCGACCAAGGCATAAGTACGAAGTATCAATTGCGATGCAGCCAATGGGAGCAGGGGCAAACCTTTACACATGAAAGTGAGGTTGTCGTAGCAGCTACAGGCTATCAACATTCTATTCCGAGGTTTCTAACTGATCTGCACTCGCTTATTGGGTGGGATGAAAAAGGCAGGTATATCGTAGACGAAATTTATCAGTTGAAGCTCAACAAAGATATTGCTAATAAAATATTTATTCAAAATGGTGAAATGCATACCCATGGAGTTGGGGCACCAGACTTGGGACTCGGAGCCTACCGGAATTCGATCATTATTAATCAACTCGCAAATCGGGACGTATATCCTGTTTCAAAGCGTACTGTTTTTCAACAATTTGGAGTTTCGTAAATGACTTCTTTCAAAGTGACCCAGACAGTGTTATTTTTCTTGATTTTCTATTTAGTGTATACAGATGTGGCACTGTCACCCTTTTATCCTCAGTTTTTCGATAAGGTATTTGGAATTACCGATTTGGATTATACGGCTTTTTATATTTTTATCGCTCGCTTAACGGTTGTCATTGCCGTTCCGATTTGGGGGATACTTTCGAAATACTTTGAAGTTAGGCACTTGTTGTATGTAGGGCAATGGATATCGGCTGTTATGTTAGTTGGAATGGCAGGAGCGCAAGATGTCCAGCAATTTTTATGGCTTACGGTTTTACTTTTAATTGGAAAAAGTAGCTTTTTTCTCATTTATCCTTTGCTGATTGAGCTAAATGGAAAGGGGAAACGGTCTCGGGTTGTTGGAACGTACCATATGCTTTTTCACGGAGCGATCATCTTAGGGACGTTATCAGGGGCATGGATCATGAAACTTGAAGATCCTTTGCTCTTATTTTACGGGTTAGCTGTAATCGAGGTAGTCATTTGGATGATTTGTTGTTTCACATTTCGAAAGCTATCGTCAAGGAAAAAAACGGCACCTACCAAACAGTTGGGTCGCTCAGGAGAAAAGCAATTCCGTTTTTTAGTGACAATCGGTCTTGTCATTTTTGCCTTTCATACAGCGAACAATATGATTCGTCCTTACTTTGCAACGTATACCATTACTGATTTTCAGCTTTCGTTAGTTGAGAGTAGTGTCTTATTTATGATACCGAGTGTAATGGCGATTATTGCTTATCCAACGATTCGGAAAATCTGTTCACCGGAGAAAGTATCATTTGTTTTTGTGTTCGCTTTAGGTATTTTAGCTATAAGTCTTATGTTACAAGGAATGACTAGTAGTTTACTTGTGTTATGTATTGGAAGGAGTATGTACGGTTTCTTTCTGGCGATTGCCCAATCTGCACTCGAACTTTCCTTATTTAATAATAGTAGCAATCAGCTACACGTTAACTATACGATCGCATCATCATTCCAAAATGGAGGTTTGCTCGTCGCACCATTGCTCGCGTCAACGTCAGTTAGTTCATATAACTTAGCAACGCCTTTCGTTTTTGCCGGAGTCATTTGTTTGCTTACACTGTTTGTAGCACGCCTAACGATATGTAAAGATCAAAAGCCGCCCGTTCAAAAAGTAGATGCTGCGTAAAATAATGAAAATATAGGAGAGTGGAATCATGCAAAATAGTATCGATGTACAAGAAATATTGAAACCAGCAATTTGGGATCAAGTTAGCCTGAACTTATTATCAAAAATGATCACAGAATTTATGTACGAGGAAATCATACACCCTGACATTATTGAGGAAACAGAACGTGGCACCGTTTATCAACTTGTCCTCAAGAAAGGCGAGAGCGGTCAAGAAGTCCGCTACCAATTTGAAGGGAAAAAACGTTTAATGGACAGCTATCGAATTGATCCAGAAACGATCCGTTGCCTACGAAATGGAGAATGGAAAAAAGGCAATAAACCGATTCAATTTCTTTTAGATATTCAACAAATGGTCGGAATGAAGCCTTTGACAACAGCACATCTCATGAAAGAATATAACAACACCTTAGTAGCAGATGCCCATATTCTACAGAAAAAAGAGCAGCAAAGTGTGGAAGAGCTAGTCGATATGGATTATGGAGAATTAGAAGGAGAGATGGAAGGACATCCATGGATTACATACAATAAGGGACGAATTGGATTTGATTACCAAGACTACCTTTCTTATTCACCAGAACAAAAAAAGCGAGTGAAGCTTTCATGGGTAGCCGTTCATAAGGATTATGCAACCTTTCAGTCTGTTTCAACAGTAGATTATGAAACGTTACTTCAAGCAGAGCTAGGGAAGGAAAGATTCGAGCATTTTATGGAACTTTTAAGTAAAGAGGTAGAATCTGTAGATTACCTGTTCCTACCTATCCATGAATGGCAATGGAATAATATCATCATTCAGTATTTCCCAGAGGATATCGCTCAAAAACGAATCATTCCTCTTGGCGAGGGAGAAGATGAGTATCTTCCGCAGCAGTCGATTCGGACGTTTGTGAATACAAGTGACAAAGGCAAACATCACGTTAAATTACCAATGAGTATTTTAAATACGTTAGTATACCGTGGTCTCCCTGGGGAACGAACCGTTGTCGCACCAATCATTACGGAGTATATTCACAGCATCCGTGATCAGGATTCTTTCTTGCGAGATGAATGCCGATTGATCTTGCCTGGAGAAGTGGCTAGTGTAAACTATGACCATCCATATTATTCAACGCTTGTGGGAGCACCTTATCAATGTCTTGAAATGTTAGGTAATATTTGGCGTGAGAGCATCTACTCATTTTTAGACGAAGGAGAACAACCAATCACATTGGCTTCTTTGCTTTATGTAGACAACGCAGGCAAGCCATTTGTGGCATCCTTAATTGAAAGATCGAAGTTATCGGTTGATGAGTGGATAGAAAAGCTATTTAGCGTAACATTGCCACCACTCTTGCATTATCTTTATCAATATGGAACGGTGTTTTCACCACACGGACAAAATACCGTATTAGTGTTAAAGGATTATGTCCCGCATCGTTTAGCGATGAAAGACTTTGTGGATGATGTCAATGTTAGTGACGAGCCACTTCCTGAACTACAACAGTTACCGGAGGAATTAAAGCCTATTCTTCGCAGTGAAGGGGCAGAAGGGTTATGTCAATTTATTTTCACGGGGCTTTTTGTCTGCCATTTCCGTTACTTAGCTGATATTTTGGAAACCTATTATCAATATGATGAGGAAAGATTTTGGTTTTTACTACGAGAAACGATACTTGCTTACCAAAGCCGTTTTCCAGAACTTACGGAAAGGTTCGAACTGTTTGATTTGCTAAAACCATCTTATACGAAGCTATGCTTAAACCGTAACAGAATGATTGATTATGGCTACGAAGATGATGACGATCGCCCACATGCATCTGAATTTGGAAACGTTCAAAATCCGTTGCATTTCGTAGCTAAAGAAAGAGTGACATCGTAAGCGGGATGCTGCATAGTTATAACAAATTGCAGTGATCATCATAACGCCTATATTTTAAGATAAATAAACGCTAGGATAGTGGCTGATCCTAGCGTTTATTATTACCGTTTTTCTAAACTATTATTTGAATTCATCTTCTATTGACTATTGCTTCAGCCATGATTGGTGTGGATACCTTCCTTGTTACTTCTCATGACTTACTGTTAATATATAATGCCTGAGATAGTCCTTAGGACACAAAAAGAGGATATATATACGGTTCTAATATACTCATTACGTTCGCTATTTCTAACTATTATAGGGTATATTTACATATTTACAACAGGTGTTCTTGTATTATACGATTTAAATCGTAATCATTACGATTTAAATATAGGATTAACCAAGGTGAGGTGGATGCAGTGGATGAAAAAGAGAAATACATCTTTATAATCTGTTTAAAATTATTAGAGTTTGAAATTAAAGAGCTTGGCGTTCTCTCAAAGAAAAGGTCAACTTGTTATGATCTTTTAAGACAAAAAATTGATACTCTATCCTCGTTTGTAGTCTCTGAAAGTAACAGAATGTTATGGGAGAAGTGGGGAGGAGATCCAGAAGTGAAGAAACAGACTAATAATTTGAGAGAAATGATTGTTCAAGCAATCTGTGATTTAGAAAAATATGAGTCTAAACAAATTATCGATCAAGACATTAATACTGGCTCTTATTTTAAAAGTCTTTCGGAACAGGTTGAGGTAGAGACTAAAACTTATGATATTAATGAAAATTCTTATGTCTTATTTATTGGTGCCGGTGCTCTCCCAATATCAGCCTTAGCAATTGCTAATAAAGCGAATGCTCAAATGGTTTGTATCGATATTGATATTGATGAAGAAGTAATACCCTTAGCAGAACGAGTCACAACTAGTTTTAGACTTGATTCGCTTGTATCTTTCTCAAATTTAAAGGCATCTAGTTTACCTACAATTCATAAAGTTACCCATGTAATTGTAGCATCATTGGTAAAAGATAAGGACGGAGTAATCTCAGATTTATATGGTGTACTTAAACCAGAGTCAAAAATAATTGTGAGATATGGGAATGGATTAAAGTCAATATTCAATTACCCATTAGAAAAAAACAATTCGTTACTTTGGAATTGGCGAAAAAGAGAGAGAAAAAAGCAATTTTATGATACGGCGCTAGTTAAATGGTTCTCCACAAATAATGTAGGTGTAAATTAAGGAGAGAGGAGGAAATCTTATGAAGCTCTATGAAGTACAGGCTAATGCTAAAAATAAGACGGAGTTAGGAAGAGTATTAATTGTTGGGACTGGTCCAGTGGCTGTTCAGCTTGCCATCATACTTTCAAAGATTGGTATAAAACAAATTGGCATGGTAGGTCGGAGGAATACATGGAATTATGGATTGAAAACCCTTTATGAATCAGATCAACTTTTATTTCACTCTGAGATACATAAAAAAGGCTATCCTATTTTTGAAGGAAAGGTTAAAATAACAAGTTTTTTTCTTCACCTAAAAGACGTAGATCAACCATGGGATACCATCTTTTACTGCACTCCAAGTGATACATATTCATCTGTAACCAAAGAAATCAATAATCACTTTTTATGTAATTTACAAACTATCGTTTTAATGTCACCTAGTATTGGAGCGAACTTACTCGTTAAAGGTCAACTAGAAAAGGATATTGAAGTGATTAGTCTATCTACTTATTTTGCAGCAACAAAATGGAAGACAATAATCGAAAAACTCAGGTATGTATTACGAAAGCAATAAAAAAAAGGATTTATATCGGTTCAACACAAGGTGTTTCAAAAACTTGTTCATTCATGAAATCATTAATAGAAAGAATTGGTGTTGAGTGTACCATTTTAAAAAGTGCATTAGCAGCTGAGAGTAGAAGTATCACCACTTATGTTCATCCACCACTATTTTTGAATAGAATGGCTTTACATGACATTTTCTTTGGAGAAGGTGCTAAAAAAAGCATGTACAAACTGTTTCCCGAAGGACCGATTACTCCACCTGCAATAAAGAACATGGTATCTTTATGGAAAGAGATCTCAACGTTTTTACAATCGTTTGGAATTACTCCTTTTAATTTATTGAAATTTTTAAACGATGATAACTATCCAGTTCATGAAATGATGTTGTCGAGGACGAACATAGATGGTTTTATGAATTGCGACAGTCTTGAGCAAGAGTACTTATTATATGTGCGGTATACCGGACTATTAATAGATCCTTTTTCAGAACCGGATAAAGAGGGAAGATATTTTGATTTCTCGCGAGTTCCTCTTGAACGGGTAAAACAAGTAGAGGGTAGATGGGAAATTCCTAGAGTACCGTTAGAGGATTACAAGAAACTAAAGCTATTGTCGAAACTAGCTTATTGTTTAAAACAGGATCTTCCGACAGTTAATGATTTAGTACAAAATTTTGAAGAGGTCGTTTCCTTGTTTGGAAGCAAGGAGGGTTTAAACTTTGACTTGGAGGATTTCCAACAGCAATTAAATAACGAGGTTTCATTCATACTAAAACATTATCAGGATAATGAAGCGAAATAGAACTATTTGTTTCTTGAACAAATATTGGAGGTTTTCTAGTGAAAAATGGTGTCATTCTTGCTGTTGCATCAGCGTTTATTTTTAGTATTATGAATGTCTTTGTCAAGGCAGCTAGTGAGACAATTCCGGTTTCTGAAATTGTTTTTTTTCGAAGTGTAATTGGTACGCTAATCATTTTATTTCTGATGAGGAGAGCAGATGTTTCTTTTTCAAAAAAAGGGGTTCCGATGCTAGCTCTTAGGGGATGTTGGGAGCTTTGTATTTGCTCGCGTACTTTTATACCATTGCCCATATTCCATTAGGAGATGCTAGTATACTTGCTCATCTTTCTCCATTCTTTGCCATTTTGTTATCTGCAATCTTTTTGAAAGAAAAAGTCAGTAAAAACATAATAATAGTTTTTCCATTCTTTGTTATTGGGGCGGTATTATTAATTAACCCTTTTAGTTATAGCTCCTATACATTGTATGCCCTAGTGGGGGTACTTAGTGCATTATTAGCTGCTGGAGCAGCCACGAGCATTCGTTTTTTGACCAAGTCTCACCATAAGTATGAAATTGTATTTTACTTTCTTGCAACCGGGACAGTAGTATCTATTCCACTTATGTGGTATGAATTTGTAATACCTTCATTTATTGGTTGGGTTTACCTAATTTGTATTGGTGTCGTCTCTCTAATTGGACAGCTCGTCTTAACAAGTGCTTTTACTCACGAAAATGTTATGGTTGTCGAGGTTGTTCGTTACATAGGGATTTTCTTTAATATGCTCTGGGGGTTCATTATTTGGGGCGAGACACTAACGATCTTTTCAATATTAGGTGGTACACTTATTATAGCCGGATCTATTGCTCTTTCAAGACGTAAAAAAGAAATTCTATCTGTTAAACAAGATACTATTAAAAAAGGTATTTCTTAGAAATGATAATCATAATAAATGAAGTACTGTTTGTTCATGTATAAATTTCACACAGTATATAAATGTATAAGCCACCTTATCAATAAGTTGAAAAAACAAATAATTATTGGTTACTGACAGGAGCCTTTAGGCTTCTGTCTTTTTCTTAGGCTGTTTTCGCAATGATTATTGCTTATGAAATTAAAGAAGGAAAAAATTCACTTTAATATGATTAGTGCAATCATCCTCCTTTCAATAGGTGGATCTAAATGTTATAGTGTTAATGTGAATATATACACTATAACAGTAAAAAAGACAGCGTTTATTTTAATTTTTCCTAGGATAGAAAAAGAGGGGATATACTATGGTACAACAAGCCTTTTGGTTAGCGGAGAAAGAACTGAAATCAAACTGGATTGCACTTATATTTACCGGAACTGCTACGGTTTTCTATGCTCTGCTTTCCATTATTCTTCTTGAGCAGGATTCAAGAAATTTATTCGGTACGGAGACGATGTATTATAATAATTTTTTACTTGATATCACCTTTTAGTAAAAGATTACGGATGGATGATAGCGTTGATTTCTGTCGTGATGGGATTAATTGGTTGTTATGTATGGAATACATTACTCAAACTTCGTTTAGTCAAAAGAGATTATTTATAATGGAAGGAGGATGGAAATATGAAGTTGCCAATTCGTGTCTCCGAAGAAAGCAGAGAGCCGATTTATCATCAAATTGAAACACAAGTTAAGGCGCTTATTGTAAGTGGTCAACTTCCATCTGGTACCCCGCTTCCTTCCATTCGAGCAATGTCAAATGAGTTAGCGTGTAGTGTCATTACAACAAGAAGAGCTTATCAAAATTTAGAAACTTGCAGTTTTATTAAAACAGTTCAAGGAAAAGGCACATTTGTAAAAGAGGTAGAAGGGTTAAGAAAAGAAGAGACAAAGCAAAAGGTTGTTTATGATGCCTTTGTAAAGGCATTTGAACATGCAGAGCGAATGGGCTGTTCTGTAGAGGACATGCAGAAAGTCTTTAATGTCGTTATACATAACAAAACGAGTGGAGGGTGAACATGAATAACGTAGTAGATCTAGTTTGGTTAACGAAGCATTTACAACAGACCTATTTGGAAGTGGATAGGCAATGAGATAGGTGTGATTTTCAAACTTATACGGTTATCAGTATAATAGCTGACAACCGTTTTTTTTGTCGAAGTTTTGTAATCAAAATTGTTGAAAATGAAGATTTACTTGAACCTCCAAATAAAGCAGAACAAATGTCGTTGTCAGTTGGCAAAACGACAATTAAATCAGGTTATCGATTAGCTTGTTTAGCCAAATTTAAATAAGATGTACATATAAATTTCAACTACCGAACTAGCAAGATTGAAAAGCCCACTAATAGAAGTCTTTCTAATTAGCGAGCTGTTGATTGGTTTTAAGCCTAATATGAGTGGGTTTCTTAATTCACAGGGTGTTACACGTTGCTAGCTAAGTGAAGCCATTGCACCCATTTTTTAGACATTCTCTATTGCTCAAAAAACGAGACTAATTATGAACAAAAATAAACGCCAATAATGATCAACAAAATAAATAATACAAGAATCAATATAAAGTCTGTTCCATAACTGTAACCGCTCTTTGTATCATCAACTGGTCCTCCGTACCCATATCCACAATTGTACCCATAATAACTCATTGAGATTCCCACCTTTCCAATATAAGAACACATAAATAACAATCTAGATTGAAAGAATTAACTAACAAATAGTTAGTGAGGTCCTGAGCTGCTTTCTCATTTATCCTATGCAGGATTATGAAAAGTGACAAAAGCCTATAATGAGAATTTGTCCTAACAGGCTGAAAAACAGAGTGGATCGATAGTACGACTTTATAGATTGCACTAGAAAGAGAAATGGTCATTTCTGTTCGGATAAAACATAGACTAGCTCTATATGAACTAATTAGAGCTAGTACTTTGCGGGTCTATCAAAGTTGCCGAGAGTATCCCTTTTTCAAATTTTTGTCAGGAAATTGAGTGGGGCAGCGTTCATAATGGATATAATAGGGGGAGGTAGTGAAATGGACAAAGCATCAATTTCACGTTTTACAGTTCTTATTGCAGCGGTCATTAATGCAGTTTTAAATTTACTTGGCTATCAAACGATCTCAGAGCAATTTATTAATGATGTAGTTGCAATCATTTCAGGAGTTTATTTTATTTGGGCAGGTTGGAAAAATAATTATTTAAGTAAAAAGGGTCTTCAACAGAAAAATGTACTAAAGAAACATAAGCTTCATTAATGAATAAGGGTGTCTCTTAACGATACTGGATCCAATGAGACACCTCATATAACATGGTTTCAGTTGTGGTTTGTGAAGTGATATTCAGAACCATGTTACATATAGAATGACCTAATCCTTTCATAATTATGAATTTAAAAAGTGAATTTTTAAAAATTAGCGAATCGTTTTCTTATTGCATGTTTATTGACTATTTTTATATTGTAATCGTACTGTCTATCACTAATAATGAAAGTGAGGTGGTTAGATGAGTAAAAAGACAGTTCTATTGATCATGTATGTATTATCTTTTATGTTTTTCGTACGCAGTGTTTTTCGAATCATAGTGAATGAAGGAACAGGTGGCTATGGCATGGTGATTGTTAGTGCTTTAGTGATGACGTTTATTCTTCGTATTTATTTAAAAGAAAGAAGAAAAGAGAAGGGAAAACAAGACGTTGAAACAGCATCCGAATAATGGGGATGCTGTTTTCTTGTGGAGGAGAGAAGGAGCTTCTGTAGTAAAACAACAAAAAAAGAACCTGCCCAATAAATGACAAGTTCGCTTACCTTTAATGTATAGTCCGAAATACGCCAATCACTTTCCCTAGCACCGAACATTCTTTTAGAAGAATTGGCGCCATTGTGGAATTTTCAGGCTGCAGGCGAATATAATCTTTTTCTCGGAAAAAGCGTTTTACCGTTGCTTCGTCATCTTCAGTCATCGCAACAATGATGTCTCCATTATTAGCAGTTTGCTGCTGGCGAACAATTACCATATCACCATTGAATATCCCTGCTTCTATCATACTATCACCTTGAATGACAAGAACGTAAACTTTGTCATCAGAAACAAGGTGTTCAGGTAGTGGAAGATAATCCTCTATATTTTCAATTGCAGTAATCGGTAGACCAGCAGTTACTTTCCCAAGAACTGGTACATATGTAGTTTTTTTATCTGGAAGTGAAACAGCTTCGTTTTCAAGGTTCAACACTTCAATTGCTCTTGGTTTCGTAGGATCTCTTCTAATAAAACCCTTTTTTTCTAAACGTGAAAGATGTCCGTGAACAGTAGAACTTGAAGCAAGGCCAACAGCCTCTCCAATCTCTCGTACGGATGGAGGATATCCTTTCTTTTTCACTTCTACTTTAATAAAGTCTAGTATTTCGAGCTGTCGTTTTGATAGCTTTGTCATTTAGTACACCCCACTTACTTTCCTAATTAGCTAAATTGTACCATGCGAACGTACGTAATGCAAACGTTAGTTCTGAAAAAAGCATTGACACAAACGAGTGTTCGTATTATTATTTAAACGAACAAATATTCTTATCGAGGTGGATACAATGATTAAACGTTTTACAAGTCAAGAAATTTTTATAATTCTAGCGGCAGTGTTTGTATTGCTCTTTATGTATATAACGATTATTTTGTCGGCATCGTCAAGTGAAGCAAGTGATGTAAATGATGAAATTGATCAGAGTATAGTTTCTGTTGAGATTGAATCTATGTTCGAGCAAACTAGTAGTCAATATCGTATTCTAGCTTTAAATATAGGTGGCGTGGGCAAGAACAATGAATAAGGCGATTATCTATTGTCGTGTCAGTACCGATAAAAGGGATCAAGATACTTCATTACAAAGACAAGCTAATGAACTTGTGAGATTAGCTAATCTGCATGATTTAGAAGTAGTAGATATTATTGAAGAAAGAGCAAGTGGATATGATGTAGATCGTGAAGGGATGCTTACTGTATTAGCGCGTTTAGGAGAAGGAACGATTCAAGCTTTATTAATTCAAGATGATACGCGATTAGGAAGAGGACATGCGAAGATTGCTCTATTGCATCAATTACGAAAATTAAACGTCCAAGTGTTAACTATACAAGACAATGGCGACTTATCCTTATCAGAAGCAGATGAGATGGTGTTAGAAATAGTCTCCATTGTAGAGGAGTTTCAACGTAAGTTACATAATAGCAAAATTAGAAGAGGGATGAAAGAAGCTATTAAAAATGGGTATCGTCCTGAATCAAATTTAAAAAGAGGGTCTAGTGGTGGTCGAGCGAAAAAAGAAGCTCCTTTAGAAGAGATTGTAAGACTTCGAAAAATGGATCTAACGTTTCATGACATTGCAGCAACATTAAGAGGATTCGGATATGATATTTCCAAAGCAACCGTTCACAGGCGTTTTCAAGAATATCGTAATCAGCAAATGAGAGAATAGACTGACTTCTTTGTTTTAAGCCTGCTATGTATGGGTTTCTCAATCCGCAAGCGCAACGTGCGGAGCCATTGCCGCTTCTTCGAGGATCTATTTAAGGTCTTTTTTTACTTTTCCAGTGCCCGCCTTTATACAACCGGCTATTTTAGTTGAAAACATCGTTCTGATCATGTAAAGTAGGGAAATGAATGTTTGTCGAAAGAGAGGTTTCTCACGTGCTATCAAAGGAAAAGCTAAGTAGAATTAATGATTTGTCTAAACGGGCGAAAACAACAGGATTAACGAAACAAGAAGAAAAGGAACAACAAGCGCTACGTAAAGAATACATTCAGACATTCCGTAAATCGTTTAAAAATCACCTTCATTCCGTTACGGTTGTGGATGAAAATGGAAACGATGTTACGCCGGATGCTTTAAAAGAAAGCAAAAAAAATCAAGATAAACCTATGCATTGATAAGTCTCCAGTTTCGTCTTTTGGAGGCTTTTTTTGTAGAGACCTGCCGATTACTTGAATGCTTGTGAAAAATAAGGATACAGTATAAGATGAAAAAGGTAGTAATACATTTTAGTTTATTTTGGAAGGTAGGGGTATTAGAATGTCAAAACAAGTAGAACAACTTGCAGTTAATACAATTCGTACACTATCAATTGACAGTATTGAAAAAGCCAATTCAGGTCATCCAGGTATGCCAATGGGAGCTGCACCTATGGCCTATAGCGTCTGGACGAAATTTATGAGCCATAACCCAGCAAACCCAGAGTGGGCAAACAGAGATCGATTTGTCTTGTCTGCAGGTCATGGGTCAATGTTGCTTTATAGCCTATTACATTTAACAGGTTATGACTTGTCTTTAGAGGATTTACAACAATTCCGTCAATGGGGAAGCAAAACACCAGGACACCCTGAATATGGCCACACACCAGGAGTTGAAGCAACAACTGGACCGTTAGGACAAGGGGTCGCAATGGCTGTAGGGATGGCAATGGCCGAACGTCATTTAGCAAGCACTTACAATAAAGAAGATTTCGAAGTTGTGGATCACTATACATATTCAATTTGTGGTGACGGGGATTTAATGGAAGGTGTTTCGGCAGAAGCTGCTTCATTAGCAGGACATCTTAAATTAGGTCGTCTGATCGTCCTTTATGATTCAAATGATATTTCATTAGATGGAGATCTTCACATCTCATTTTCAGAGAGTGTGGAAGATCGTTACAAAGCTTACGGTTGGCAAGTAGTTCGTGTAGAAGATGGGACTGATCTGGACGAAATCAATCGTGCCATAGAAGCAGCGAAACTAGACGATCGTCCGACTTTAATTGAGGTGAAAACCGTAATTGGCTACGGCTCACCTAACAAATCAGGAAAATCAGCTTCTCACGGTGCACCACTCGGAAAAGACGAAGTGGCTCTTACAAAGACCTCATATGAATGGACACATGAAGAGGAATTTCATATCCCACAAGAAGTAAGTGAATTATTTGCTGCTGTTAAAGCAGAAGGTGAGAAAAAAGAAGCAGATTGGAACGAACTTTTCGCGAAGTATAAGCAAGCTTATCCAGAATTAGCTGCTCAATTTGAGCGTTCTATTACTGGTGAATTACCAAAAGGTTGGGACTCAGAAGCACCTGTTTATGAGCCTGGTTCTAGTGTGGCAACTCGTTCGTCTTCAGGGGAAGCATTAAATGCTTTTGCTAAAAAAGTTCCTGAATTGTTCGGGGGATCTGCTGATCTTGCTGGCTCCAATAAGACCTATATGAAAGATCTAGGTGATTACTCTCGTGACAACTACGAGGGACGTAATATTTGGTTTGGAGTCCGTGAATTTGCAATGGGTTCTGCTGTAAATGGAATGGCACTTCATGGTGGAGTGAAAGTATTTGGTGCTACTTTCTTTGTATTCTCGGATTATTTACGTCCAGCTATTCGATTAGCGGCATTAATGAAACTGCCAGTTATTTATGTATTCACTCATGATAGTATAGCTGTAGGGGAAGATGGACCTACTCATGAACCGGTTGAACAACTTCCCGCCTTACGCGCAATGCCAGGTTTGTCTGTTATTCGTCCTGGTGATAGCAACGAGACGGTTGCGGCTTGGAAAGTCGCTCTAGAAAGTAAGGATACACCAACAGCACTTGTTTTAACGAGACAAAATTTAAAAACTTTAGATCATACAGGCGAACTCGCGTATGAAGGTGTTAAAAAAGGTGCGTATATTGTTTCTAAATCAAGTGGGACAACGGACGTTCTTCTTCTTGCATCTGGTTCAGAAGTACCATTAGCTGTGGAGGCGCAAGGAGTTCTTGAAAAAGATGGAATCCATGCTGATGTTATCAGTATGCCAAGCTGGGACCGTTTTGAAGCACAGCCTAAGTCTTACAAAGACGAAGTGATCTCACCAAGCGTGAAGGCGCGTCTTGGAATTGAGATGGCAACTTCATTAGGATGGTCTAAATATGTAGGCGATCACGGTGATGTTCTTGCCATTGATCAATTCGGTGCATCTGCACCTGGAGAGAAGATCATGGACGAATATGGGTTTACTGTTGATAACGTAGTTGCAAAAGTGAAAGTGCTTTTACAGAAATAGTTTTACATGGAACTGGCTCTTTAGGTTGATTCTAACTTCTTTTGAGGATAGAAGCTGCCTATGTGAGTCAGTTTTCTTTATGTTCGACAAAACTAGTGGTTATCTTCTCCGATTTCAGACAATCATTTTACTAGTGCTCTCGTATACTTAGAGAAAACAAAGTACGAGAGGGTGTCCATGATGAGACATTATGAGTTATATATTTTTGAAGAAGATGTTGCTCGTCAATATTACGGACAAGAATCGAAATTATTTTATCTTTTTCTAGAACACGAGAAGGCGAAAGGGTCACAAAAAGAAATTTTACGAAAACAAATTCAATATATTACAAAGCCAATTCCGTCTCTTCTCTTACAACAAAAGTTAAAACAAAATTTAGTGAAGGTCGAGGAGTACAGAAAGAAAAAGAATACACATGTTATTGAAATGAATGAACGTGATTCTAAAGCAGAATTAGTAATTGAAGCAGATGCTCTTTATTTAACTGCGGCAGGATCTTTTGAAGTGGAAACCATGTTTTTTGAAATTCTTAGAAAATGCGAACCTGCATTTTTTGCATTTTCAATTGAAGAACACCGCTATGGTTGGTTGAAACCACTGAAACAAGAGGATTTCTTACGAACAAATCAATTATAATTTTCGCTTGCTCATGATATTTTTCTGAAGTGCTTTTAAATCCCTTGTCATTAAGATATAATAGATAAGGTTAATTCGGGAATGATCCCGATCAGGTTTAGATAGCACGAAGGAGGACGTTGGACTTATGTGGATTCATATTTTAGGGTATACACTAGCTGTTGCTGCTGGTCTTGCAATTGGCTTCTTTATAGCACGTAAGACGATGATGTCTTATTTGAAAAAGAACCCACCGTTTAATGAGCAAATGCTCCGTGTCATGATGATGCAAATGGGCCAAAATCCATCGCAGAAGAAAATCAATCAGATGATGAAGGCGATGCAAAAACAACAAACAAAATAGTTTTTGATGGACAAGCACCTCATTTTTTGAGGTGTTTTTCTACTTAAATCTTTTTCATACGTAGGAAGTTAATAGCGAGGAGAATGGTCTGTGTCAACTGTAGAGGTAAAGCAAATTACGTTAGCTGATGTATCATTCGAAGAAGATATTTTGATTGATGTTCGCTCCCCCGCAGAATTTGCTGAATATAAAATTCCAAATGCAATTAATGTTCCGCTCTTTTCGAATGAAGAACGAGCAAAAATTGGGACAACATATAAACAAAAAAGTAGAGAGGACGCTGTAGAGCTCGGCTTATCGATGTATGCACCTAAAATTCCTTCCTTTTTCCAGAAGTTAAAGGGATTACAAGTAGAAATGCCGAATAAACGTATGGTTATTTATTGCTGGAGAGGTGGAATGCGTAGTAAAACGATTGCGGGAACAGTCGGTTTATTAGGAGTGGAGTGCTATCAGCTAGAAGGAGGAATACGCTCATTTAGACAGTATGTGCGGGAAGGGTTAGAACAAGTTGCCCGAAAAAAGCGTGATTATGTTGTGATTGCTGGACATACAGGTTCTAAAAAAACGGAGATCCTTTCTATTCTTAAAGAAAGAGGGTATCCAGTTATCGATTTAGAAGAGCTTGCAGGTCATAGAGGGTCGATATTTGGACATATAGGAATGAACCCAAAAAGTCAAAAGCAGTTTGAATACTTATTACTGGAACAAATACAACAGTTAGAAAACTCGAGTTACATGATTATAGAAGCAGAGAGCAAACGAATTGGCCATATTGTTCTTCCCGATTTCATTATTAAAGGGAAAGAAAATGGAGTAAGAGTTGAGCTCGATTATCCGCTTTGGTCTAGAGTTGAGCATATTTATAACACTTACCAACCCCAGAAATATAAAGAAAACATCCAAGAGGCAATAGGGAAATTGCGTAAATATTTATCTACTCAGTTGTTAGATGAACTTGACGCTCTTCAACAGAAAGAAGATTATAAGACAATCTTATCAAGATTTTTGGAAGAATATTATGATCCAAGATATGCTCATGCTTCTTCAAAATATCAAACTACAGCAACCCATCTAGCATTTGAAGATTTGGATACAGGTGTTGAAAAGGTAGTTTCGTTTATTGAAAAGATGGTACAAAGATAGAAGACGAACCACGTCACGGTCTTTAGGAGAGGTGTCGTAGTTAATAGATGGAGCACTAATTTCTTAAGCAAATGCTCTATAATTCCGAAGAGAGAACCAACTTCATTTTTGAAGTTGGTTCTCTTTTTCATTCTGGTTTTCATAATGATTTAACAATGAATCTAATTCTTGGCTAAGAGTCAGGACGGCTTGTGATGATAGTCCTTTAATTAGGGCTAGCTCTATTAATTCACTTCGTTTTTGTTCAATGATTGTTAGTAATCCTTCGCTCATAGAGATTCCCTTCTTCTCTAAATCTTGTAATAATTATACAAATTACTGACTAAATTTACAACCTTTACTGGAGGAAAGGTAAGGAAACAATTTTTGGGAAAGGTGTATAAAGTCCGCGTTCGAAATTTCCATTCCTTAATTACGCACCGCAGAGAATGAAAACAATCGCTTCGAGTTTGCTAGTTGAAATGAATTGAAACAAGAAGAACTTTCCTGTATCTTAAAGAGGGATTACCTTCACCGTGTCAATGAGAAAGGGGTGAACAGCTTGAATGACATCTATGTTTGGCTAACATCTATTGGAGCGATGGTCATGGCATCATTAGCTATTATTATTCGAGTAAAAGCAACGAAAAGACCGGTTTCAGAAAAGAAGATTATCTTTCCTCCTGTTTTTATGTCAACCGGATTCTTAATGTTTTTATATGAGCCAGCTAGACCAGCTTTTTTACAAGTATTAGAAGCTGTTGCTGTAGGAATGGTTTTTTCGATTCTCTTAATAAAAACATCGAAATTTGAAATTAGGGATCAGCAAATTTATTTGAAAAGGTCAAAAGCGTTTGGATTTATCTTAATCGGCTTATTGCTTGTGAGGATTGTCTTTAAGTTGCTAATAGGAGATGCAATAAATGTTGAAGAACTAGCAGGAATGTTTTTTCTTCTTGCTTACGGGATGATTATACCTTGGCGTATTTCAATGTATATAAACTTCAAGAAGATCGAGAAAGAACTTGATTCAAATTGCATGGTGCCTGCACAAACGTGAGTCTAGTTCTAGACAACTTCCAATATCTACGAAAGTGGTAGTTTAGAACTGAATCATTTGTAGCTACGAAAGGCAGACAAGGTAACCTCTGTCTGCTTTTTAAGATTGTATTGAGGTTGTCTGAATCAAAGATGAAAGAATAGCAAAGGGATTCCCTTTGCTATTCTTTAGGTGTGCCCGGCATGTCTAACAGCTAGGTGGTGAAAGTCCACTACAGGCTTGGCAGTGGGAACTGTTAGCGAATGGCAAGGGTGTCTAGGGTGACCTAGAATCTGAAGGAAGCCGGACGCAAAATCTCGAGACAACGAACAGAAACTGGATATAAGGCTGACTGGAGACGGACGAGTTTGCCTAACGAAACGAAGTCCTACACTGCCCGAATCTCCTGCAGTAAATCCAGTGTCTACGAGAGGAAAGCGGTTAGACTTACCCGGGGAGGTCTTACCGGGGTTTTCGAGATGAAGAAACTTCATAAGAAAACAACGAACTCAGTGATGAGCTCGTGAACGGTAAGAAGTCAGCAGAGGTCATAGTAATCCAATGGATGAAGGACCGAACAATAAGAATCTTGGAACTAACGGAGGTGAGAAGTAAGTAACAAGAGGCTGGATCAACTATTATGGAGTTGGTCTAATGAAAACCTATGTACAACAAATTGATCGATGGATACGCCGACGGATTAGGCAAATGATCTGGAAAAGATGGAAGAGGATTAATACTCGCTTTAAAAGCCTAATGAAATTAAAAATTCCCAAGCAAAAGGCATGGGAATGGGCAAACACTCGGAAAGGATACTGGCACATATCGAACAGCTTCATTCTAAATACCTCTATTCAAAATCATCTTCTTGAACGCATTGGATTACTTAATCTAACACGCTTATACTCTACAATTCATTCCAAACACACTTAACTTATTGAACCGCCGTATACGGACCCGTACGTACGGTGGTGTGAGAGGTCGGAGGCTAATTGCCTCCTCCTACTCGATTATCCTCTTCAGAAAGTTGTTTTAGTGACTTGATTTTCCCGTGGGGATTTTGGGCTTCTTTACGTTTTCTGAATTGTCTTTCTTCTTGTCGTTTTGATTGTGTCATACTATTCCACACCTTTTTTGTTTAATGAATACTAACGTCAAACTATAATGTATTTTGCCACATAGAATGTAAACTATTCTTACACCTTGGTTAATGCTTAATTTGGCAATTTAGTCAGCTTTTGGATTAACTGTTCAAAAAAAGAGGATGCACAATCTTTTGTGTCATCCTGTCGTACCAATTAAATAATTATGATGTTTCTAACAAATCTTGATATGGTGTCATATCGATATTTTTTTCGCGTAATTTCTTTTTGAGGAATTTATGGTCTCGTTTAGGCGTTGCTAAAATATAACCTTTAATAATATAATCTTGTGTCAAATGGTCAATTTCATCTTGCAGCGCAAGTTCCCCGATTTTTCCTGCTATCTTTCCTTTCGCAACATCGCGAAACAATTCAGGAACGGGTTCAACTAAGTCGTTTAATAATTGACGTTGCTCCTCTTCCCAAAGATGTAGCGTTTGTTCAATGTAATAATCTTGCCAGTCAAGAATTGATTTGCCATCTTCTTTTGGAAATCGTTTTAGGAATTTTCGAAACATAAAATACCCACCAATAAACATCACTGTTATTAGAAAGATTGTCCATAAGACAATGAACCACATAAACCAAGTAGGCATCATTTTTCACCTCAGCTTTTTTAACATCTTTATCCTACCACAAAAAACATTGTGCTGGAAATAGTATAGATGATTCCATAATCGAGATACGTTTGGTAAGATGAATAATCGAGGTGATAATAATAATGTTGTATTTAATTAGCTATGCGTTTCATATGCTAGTCTCGTTTTTGTTTTTTTTGCTTATTCCGTTTCCATTTTTAATCAAGGGGAGCTTATTGGATGAGCCAGGCAGATTTGACCTATTGTTACGCATTTACAAACGAATCATTTGGTTAGCACATGGTGGAGTAATAATAGCACTCATTTCTGGTTTTATAATGTCTACACAATGGGTAAGTGTTTGGTTTGTAAGTGTATTGTTCATTTGGCTTGTTCTGAGTGCTCTCTTAGGGATGACGGCGAAAATGGTTCGAATCATTTTAGAAAAGAAGGAAAAAAATGCAGAAGTTGTAGAAGAAATAAATAAATTACGATTGTATAGTCTCTTTCTTATGGCTGGGATTATCACGATGTTTTTCATGAAATTTCTCCTCTATATCTAAAAAATGGTAAATGTTTGGTATTGTTTTTGTGGAAACTAACAAATGAAAAGAGATACGTTTTGCGAAGTAAACAATGTCAAGTTCCTTTGAAATGGCTATACTGACAATAAGTAAAGTATTTGTTAGAGGAGGACATACCATGTTAATTGGAGTTCCAAAAGAAATTAAAAACAACGAAAATCGTGTAGCGATGACACCAGCAAGTGTTATGACACTTGTACTGGCAGGTCACCAAATCATTATCGAAAAAGGTGCTGGACTTGGAAGTGGATTTGAGGACAGTGCTTTCATTCAAGCTGGAGCTGAAATTGAAGCCGACCCAGTAGCAATTTGGGGAAAAGTAGATATGATTATGAAAGTAAAAGAACCACTTCCATCAGAGTACAACTACTTCCGTAAAGGTTTAATTTTATTTACGTATTTACATTTAGCTGCAGAACCTGAACTAGCAAAAGCGTTAGTTGAAAAGGAAGTTACAGCTATTGCTTATGAGACGGTGCAAGTTGGACGTACTTTGCCATTACTGACTCCTATGAGTGAAGTTGCAGGAAGAATGGCTGCTCAAATTGGAGCACAATTTCTTGAAAAACCCAAAGGTGGAATGGGGATTCTCCTATCAGGAGTACCTGGTGTGCAACGCGGAAAGGTAACTGTTATCGGTGGTGGAGTTGTAGGAACGAATGCAGCTAAAATTGCGATGGGTCTTGGGGCAGATGTGACCATAATGGATTTAAGTCCAGATCGCTTGCGTCAACTAGACGATTTGTATGGAACAGATATTCAAACGTTAATGTCAAATCCTCTTAATATTGCAGAGTCAGTAGCAGAGTCAGATTTAGTCATTGGAGCAGTTTTAATCCCAGGTGCTAAAGCGCCTAAGCTTGTAACGGAAGCAATGATTCGATCAATGAAACCAGGATCTGTCGTTGTTGATGTTGCGATTGATCAAGGTGGGATTATTGAAACTGTTGACCGAATTACAACTCATGATGAACCGACTTATATAAAGCATGATGTTGTTCATTATGCAGTAGCAAATATGCCTGGTGCCGTACCTAGAACGTCAACAATTGCGCTAACAAATGTTACGATTCCTTACGCTCTTCAAATTGCGAGTAAAGGAGTTCATCGTGCATTAGCAGAGAATCATGCACTAGAGCTTGGTTTAAATACAGCAGCGGGTGCTATCACGTATGCTGCCGTAGCTGAAGACCTAGGGTTTGATTATCTTCCTGCAGCTGAAGCGCTAGAGAGGGTATAAATCATAAAGAGGTTGGACTTAGGTGGAGGCACTGAAAAGGTGAAAATCGACCTTTTTCATTATCCTCGACATCGGTCGGCCTTTTTCTTCATTTCCCTACTTTTGGACACACGCCCATATATTAAAAATACAAAAATACTCTCGTACTAACGCTGTAATTTATTATCTGATAAAATAAGGTAGCAAATATGATTAGTCTGCTCTTAGATTAATTCTAGTTATATGGTGTGAAGAAAGGAAGGTAATCACATGGATCAAGAAGAAGTGTTAGGCGTTTTACAGAAGCTCCGAAATAATGAAGTGGATTCATATCGAGTAGCGAAAGAAGAGTTTCTTCATTTCTGTGCGGTATTATTGAAGCAAGAGGATGCTATTGACTTTCGTGGTAATGCACAGCATCATGGTGAGACGATCTATACATATGAACCAGGTTGGACAAAATAAGGATAATAGTGATAACTTGATTTGCCTGTACATATAGTTAGGTAAATACTATACCAAAGAAAGTGCCTGTTACATTAAAATGGGTGCTTTCTTTTTCTTTTAGATCAGACTGGTGGACTTTGGTTTAATGGAAAGCTAGTAAATAAAGTAGTAAGTGCGATGTCTTCAGCTCAAAATGCTCATGGTGGACAAGAAGCAACTATTCTTTCATTGAAGGTTATCTTTCCTGGAACGATTGTTAAAACGAAATGTTTCAGCTTAATTTGATTTACTCTAATGGATCGTTTTCTTTGCTATACGTTTGTTTAACCTTTAATTAAATAAAACAGCTGTTTAAGGTGAAGAAACAGCGGGAAAGTGTAAAGCAAGGAGGGGTTATAATGAATCAATACGAGAAAGAATCAAATGTAAAGCATCGAAATAAGGACAAACTTGCCTTTAAACAAAGCAAAAAAAAACAAGCTGAGCGAGATCAACTCGTTATGCCGGTTGATGAACTGCCTTTAGAAGAAATAAAACATGAAGCGGAAGACGAGAGAAATAAAAAGAAAACAAAAAATGATTCATCAAGTGAGAAGGGAGAATAGTTGTTTTTCTGTTTGAATGAAAACATCTTTTGTTCTCTTAAAGTCATTGGTGAATGGTTTGATTAAGTAGCTTGTCTTTATTTTGGCAAAAAAATAATACATAAAGACGCTCACATCCGTTGTTGATCGCATACTATGTATCAACAATAAAGAACGGAGAGATGAGGATGGCTACGAATAAGAAAAAGAAAAAAGTGACTCCGAAAGTAGCGGCAAATGAAAAGTACCAATACACTTTAAAACTCGTTACGTCAGAGACCTGTTTTACTTGTAAACAACAGTGTCCACGGGGATTGGCTTATTTAGAAAAAATGAGTGTACCTGGGGCTATAGGCAAAGGCGTCCCTTGTAGGTTAACGAAAGGTAAAGGATTTAAATAAGGAACGATGCCAAATAAATAATCAAACGCAGGGCTAAACTAAATAGGTTAGTCCTTTTTTTTATTGTTTAAGAGAATCTGTGTTCCTATGTGATTTTTCTTTAAGTTGCGTATTTGCTATATCAAAGCTATATAATGTGATGTATTTATCGTCGTTTATCCGTATAAAATAAGTTGTGAGACCTTGATTATGGTACCACTTCTCAATTTGAAAAACGTGCCTCATAACATCATTAGAGGAGATGAGAGTTTGAAACGCTCTACTAAACCTATCATTGCAATTTCTAGCTCGATTGAATTCCATAATAATATTCCAAGTGTTCTTCTACATGAGAAATATATTCATGCAGTCATTGAAGCAGGAGGGATACCAATCGTCATTCCAATGGGTATTGAGGGAATGTTTGAACATTTGGTTGCTCAATGTGATGGTGTTATTTTAAGTGGTGGAGAAGATATTGACCCACATTATTATAAAGCACATCCTCATCCAAAGTTACAAAAAACGAATGGGAAACGTGACAAAATGGAGATTGAACTCGTTCAAATTGCAAGAAATCAGCAAAAGCCGATCTTAGCAATTTGTAGAGGTGTTATGATCGTTAATGTTGCTTTAGGAGGAACTGTGATACAGGATATTGAAACAAGTATACCTAATGCAATCAACCACTCTCAGAAAGCTGCAAGGTCAGAAGCCACTCATAATATTCAGATTGATAAAACAAGTCGTTTGTATCAAATTTTCAAGTTGGCCAAAATCCGTGTGAATAGCATGCATCATCAGGCTATTGATGAGCTTGCACCTACCCTTAGGAAAGCAGCTGTTGCTCCAGATGGTGTGATTGAAGCGGTTGAAGGAAAAAGTGAATCCACCCTATTATTAGGTGTTCAGTGGCACCCTGAGGAAATGGCTAGCGAAGATCGGAGTATGACTCATCTATTTAAAGAGTTCATTGCTGAATGCTTACATAACAGAAAGTTAGGAAGGATGGATGAGATTAAAGATGGATACAAGTAATTATATTTGGTATGCGAGTTATGGTTCTAATTTAAGTAAGGATCGCTTCTTGTGTTATATAAGAGGTGGAAAACCAATGGGTTCTGAAAAAGTAGAAGTTGGTTGCACGGACCAGTCACCTCCATTAAAAGAAGCAACATACGTAATGAATTATCCTCTCTATTTTGCAAAAGAATCACATCGTTGGCAAAAGCAAGGAGTCGCTTTTATCGGATTAAGTAAGGATGAGAAATACAAAACCTATAGTAGGAAATATTTAATAAAAGAAGAGCAATTTATGGATGTAGTTAAACAAGAAAATAACGGGGTTGAATTACATATCGATTTAAATGAAGTAATGGAAAATGGGTACAAGACCCTTAGAGATTCTTGGTATGGAACGATTCTATACTTAGGTAAAGAGGAAGGAATCCCCATCTTTACGTTTACAGCTGATTGGGACCTAGATGTTCCTTTCAATAAACCGTCTAACGAATATTTAAGGATGATCATAGAAGGTTTAAAAAAGAATGTGAAGCTTAGCGGTCCAGAAATTATCGATTATTTATGTGTGAAACCAGGTGTCACTGGCCATTACAATTACAAAGATATTGAACAATTAATTAAGTGATTGGAAAGGTACAGGCTAAAAGTAACTACTCTAGTCAAATTACTTATCTCGCTGTAGATCTATTGATGAATCATTTTCCTACATATTGATTTATAAAGGTGTTTAGTTGAAGATGCAGTGGTTTATCCCTTATAATGATAGAAATACAATTCGGAGGTAGATTATGTCAAAAGAGAGTTCATTTGATATTGTTTCAAAAATTGATTTATCAGAAGTGACCAATGCAGTCACGATGGCAACGAAAGAAATTCAAACCCGATACGATTTTAAAGGAAGTAAAAGCAGCATAGCTTTTGAGAATGAAGAACTTGTGTTAGTATCCGATGATGAGTATAAATTGGAGCAGTTGAAAGATGTCTTAATCAGCAAACTCATTAAGCGTGATGTGTCTATTAAGAATATAGATTACGGCAAGCTTGAAGGTGCTTCCGGTGGAACAGTTCGTCAACGTGCTAAACTCATACAAGGTATTGATAAAGAACAGGCGAAAAAGATCAATACGATCATAAAAAATAGCGGTGTGAAAGTGAAAAGTCAGATTCAGGATGATCAAATCCGTGTTACAGGCAAAAAACGTGATGAATTGCAAGCAATCATAGCGGCAGTACGCGGAGCAGACTTGTCGATTGATGTTCAATTTATTAATTATCGCTAATTTTTGATACGTTCTTATCGGAACCTAAGCAATATTTGATACTACTATCGTTAATATGAGGTAAATGCGAGAAGGAATACAACTGGAAATGCGAATGGTTATTAAAATGCAGGCTCACTTACGATGAGCCTGCATTTTTTAATTCAGAGGTGAGCTATCTTTTATCGATTCTCTTATTCTGCTATTCTTACTAATACGATAATCTTCTGGGGTTGACTAAGTTGGAATGCTTCTTGTTATAATTAAGTAAAAATACGACCTATTTAACGGGAGATTGACAATATTATTTTGCTCTAGGAGCACTGTTAAATGCAATGGATTTATGTGCACCATCGCAAAATGGTTTGCTATTCGATGCACCACATCGACAGAGAGAGAAGGTTGGCTTGGTTGTATAAATATTTCCTTCTGCATCAATGAGTTCTACATCACCTGTGACACGAATCGAGCCATTGTCGTTCACTTTTACGATAACCTTATTGCCT
Organism: Halalkalibacter lacteus; assembly: GCF_036663595.1. Lineage (NCBI taxonomy): Bacteria > Bacillati > Bacillota > Bacilli > Caryophanales > Bacillaceae > Halalkalibacter > Halalkalibacter lacteus. Next base: position 33,539 of record NZ_JAWRVL010000024.1, on the reverse strand, counting down.
TCGCTCAAAAAAATCACTCCTTCATTTTTGTTATTGACCGATGTGGACAAAGAAAACAATGAAAAAATGAAACAGGATTAAGCTGAATTGCGTTTTGCTTTTTTTACGTGAATATTTTTAATTTTCGCAATGTTTAATACATAGTTATCGTCAGTAACGATGCATTCCTCACCATTGATATTGAGGCGATACATTTCCTTTCTAACATCTGACTTAGTAGTGAAATCAACTTTCTGTCCGCTAATAAATTCGACGGATACTTGAAATTTTCGCATACTAATCAGCTCCTTTAAGAAAGTATAACACGTTTCTGTAGATATCTATAATTTCCTTCTTATCAGTAGTCATGATTAAGCTACTTTCTTATTAAAATAAGCAGAGTGAAGTAGTTGAATGAATAGGAAAATGCAGAAGGCTTTCTCAATGTTGAAGAGAAAGCCCATTTTTATTTTTACATGGTTTGTGCTGTTTTGTGTGAGGTGTATCTAAACCATGTTACGATCATTATTTAGTAATCTTATTCATGAAAATATCAATTTATGAAAACGCTTGCAAGGTTTCCTCTTTAAACTATATAATGATTATATAGTTTAAAAAATGACAGATTGAGAAAAAGGTCGATAAAATTCTTGTTCAAAAGGAAAAAATAAAACAATAAAGAGGAAAGGGGTTGGTAAGATGGTAACGACAGAAGAATTAATACAACAATTTGAGAATAAGTTACAAAGAGAGCTTACAGAAGAAGAAGTAAGCTTTATTCAATGGATGGTTGCATTACAGTCTCATGAAGCATCAGCTTAAATTTCAAGGAAGTACTTCTTCATATACTCCATAACATCATTCTTCATCAAATGAGGGAAAAGGTTCATCTTCTGTCGATAGCCACGACAGACAATTAAGTATATACACCGTTGTTCGACGTTACCTTGGTCATACACAGTGATTCCTTTTTTGAAAAGTGTTTTTTTAACCTTACCTAAATCCATTCCTACTTTGTTAATGACCTTCTCCATAAATAGAATATAAGGTTCAGTAAATTTCACTTTTGAATTCTTTACTTTCTCAAGATCTTGCACCAAGATTTTTCTAACTAAGGGGAGATAAATAAAGTCAAATATTAATCTTTCCTCTTCCTTATTTAACATACAAATCACCTTTTTACTTCACTATACAAGAACTAATGTTCGTTTGTCAATTCTCCTTCATACTAACGTCTAGTAAAACCATCTAATCGAAAAGGGCTATACGTGTCGATTGAATGAGCCATTATAGCCCCTGATTTGGGAAGATGCTTTCTTAATTCTCGACAAGCATTCACTCTGTAGTCATTAAGATGTGTGATGTTGGAATCATACTTAACGAGAACCTCAGCCATGACAGAGATAGAAGTAACACGCTCATTATGTCTTTCATCAAAGTTCGTCTTAATAATACGTACGTCAGTAACTTTTACGGTGTTGCTTCGAACATTTTTTAAGATATTTAAACGATTAACTAACTCCTCGCTCTGTTCATCTGGTTTTGAATATAAGTAGATGCTAGCTTCACAAAAGGCTTTTCCTCTATACAAATAATAACCCCCTAATTAACTTTAGGTCCATTTTAGCAGAAAGAAAGAATTTCGAGCAATTAGATAAGGATCAGTATGTGTTTAGAGATTGTGTGAATTAGAAGTGATTTCGATTTGGTTGGCGGAAGAGAAAATAATCAAAAGTATGATGTGAAAAGGTAGGTGGGGGGAACTCCAGCGCTTCCCTGAAGCTAGTACGTTAGCTCCTGTTGAATAGCGCTGGAGAGCAATAATTAAAGTGAATAGTCTATTTCTCTAATGTTGTCTTTATATTGCTCTCTAATTTGGCTCACTTCTTCTCTCATTTGCTCCTGTGCAAGTTCCTCAGTATCTGAAGAGCCAAATTGAAGGATATAATCACCATTTTGTAAGAACGCTGTTACTTTCCAATGCACCATAGACATCTCCTCCTGAAAGTAATGTAACAAAAATATATTCACGTAAATCCAAAATAATGATGAAATACAATTGAATAATTTCATCTAATATACTCAAGTTCCTATATAATCATGCAATGAATTTACTAAATAGATAGAACAGGCTCAATTAAAGATTAGAAATAATACAATAATAAAAGAGAGCGCTTTCTACTTTGCTGTGTTATTAAGTATGCGGACAAGGGGGAGAACAATGAAAAAAGAAGAGAAACAACGTTTTGAAACAAAAGCGGTCCATGCAGGGTATGATTCAGAACGTCATTTTGGTAGCTTAACCCCACCCATTTATCAAACATCGACCTTTACTTTTTCTTCGTTGGAGCAAGGGGCGAAGCGTTTTGCGGGTGAAGAAAAGGGATATATCTATTCTAGGCTTTCCAATCCAACCGTTTCGATTCTAGAAGAACGTATAGCACGATTAGAAGGAGGTGAAGCGGCACTTGCATTTGCTTCTGGCATGGCAGCTGTATCTGCAGCATTAATAGGAATTACGAAGATGAATGATCATATTCTATGTTCAAAAGGGGTTTACGGCTGTACGTTTGGACTGTTACAGATGCTTAAGGAAAAATATAATATCGATCACCACTTCCATAATATGATATCTGCAGAAGGGATCCTTTCCAATATTCGAGAAAATACAACTTGTATTTTTATTGAAACACCGATCAATCCAACTATGAGAGTAATTGATTTAGAATTGGTTACAACGGTTGCTAAGAAAAAAGGAATAAAAGTCGTCGTAGATAATACATTTTCTACTCCTTATTTACAAAAACCTTTACAAATGGGCAGCGACTTAGTCATTCATAGTGCGACGAAATACATTGGTGGACATGGTGATGTCATAGGGGGGATAATTGTCGGAAATGGTGATACGATTCGTTATTTGCAGAAAACAACTCAAAAAGATATCGGAGGAGTCATTTCTCCATTTGATGCGTGGTTGCTATTGCGTGGAATCAAAACAATTGCAGTAAGAATGGATCGCCACTGTAAAAATGCCGGGAAGCTTGCTGAGCAATTGAAAAACCATCCGAAAATAAAGGCTGTGTACTATCCTGGTGACCAAGATCACCCGGATTACGAAATCATGAAGAGACAAATGAAAAAAGGCGGGGGTCTTCTTTCATTTGAAATAGATGGGACGTACGAAGACACTGTAAACGTAGTCAATCAACTTAATCTAATACAAATCGCTGTTAGCCTAGGTGATGCAGAAACACTAATCCAACACCCCGCTTCGATGACACATGCTGTCGTTCCTAAAGAAGTGAGAAAAGAAATGGGTATTTCAAATCAATTATTACGTTTATCGGCCGGTCTTGAAGCACCAGAAGACATTTGGGAAGATTTAGAGCAGGCACTAGATTCATTACGGTAAATAAATAGGTTTAGGTGCAATAGAAAATGAACAGCAAGCCTCATTTATTATTAATGAGGTTTTATCTTTTGCTGTTATTTTTTTGCTCAGTTCATTTTCAGTTCACAATCTGGTGTTATTATTGGGTGAAATCCTCTCATATTTGATAGAGATTTAGGTTTACGAAATAAAAAAATAAGTTATACATAGAAAGTTATAAATGGAAGTGAATGAAATATTTTATCGATTAGATGAGAAACAATTGTATGCAATTAAACTTCTTACATTAGGAAGGTTCTCTTGAAGAGGTCGCTAAGTAATGCTGTATTACAAGAATGACGTTATGGAAATGGCGTCAACAACCTTCGTTTAAAAGGGCATTAGAAATTGCATGGGATGTTAAGAATAAGTAGAAGGTAAATGTATAAGGGAAAAACCCCTTTCACTTATCTCGAAAGTAGCATTTATAAAAGCTGGAGGAGTAGAGTAATAATGAATACGATTCTTGTAGTCGATGACGATGCACATATTCGGAAACTGATAAGGTTATATCTAGAAAATAGCCAATTTCCCGTAATAGAAGCTTCCGATGGGAGAGAAGCTATAGATATTTTAACGGATCAACAAGTTGCATTGGCCATTATTGATGTGATGATGCCTCATGTTGATGGAATTGAATTAACAGAAGATATTCGATCATTTTTACCGATTCCTATTTTAATGGTTACAGCAAAAGGAGAGTCACAGGATAAAGTAAAAGGGTTTAGTGCTGGAACAGATGATTATTTAGTGAAACCATTTGATCCAGTAGAGTTAATTCTACGAGTGAAAGCATTGCTAAAACGCTATAATATAGGCTCAGAAAAACTAATTAACATAGGATCAACATCGATTGATTTAGATCGACATGTGATTCAGACTCGAGATGCTACGGTACATTTATATGTGTAGTTATCATTAGTTTGATTGTTTCATATTTGATAACACACTTCTTCTTTCATGAAGAGGTCGTTTTTGAAGAAGAAATGATGAGAGTAACAGAGGGAGTAGTGAGCCTTATAGACATAACAGAAACTGAAAAGATCCCCGATTTAATTGATATGTTAAGTCATTATAATTTTAAATTGTCGATTTTGAATGAAAACAATGATCCTCCTTTTCAAGGAGATCGATCACCTGCTATTACAGATGATATGGTTTTAGAGGTTTTGCACTCATCGGATAATGCTCCTGCTATTTCACCTCATTCTAGAAGAGAAGCAACAAGGATAGTCGGGGTTCCAATTGAGGTTAATGATGAGCATTACGCATTATTTCTTACATTTGATTATCGAGAAGAATTTGCAGCGATCAAAAAAGTCATCCTCGTATCGCTACTATTAGTTTTCGTAGTAGGCAGTTTGTTAATATTTCTAGCATCCCGAAATATTGTGAAACCAATAAAAAAATTAACGACTGCAGCGAAACAAATGGCAATAGGAAATTTTTCTGTTCGGTTAAAAAGCAAAAATAAAGATGAAGTAGGTGAATTAATTACTACTTTTAATCATATGGCAACCGAGTTAGAGAAAATCGATAAGATGCGAGAAGATTTTGTCAGCAACGTATCCCATGAAATCCAATCTCCTCTTACCTCTATTCGAGGATTTACCAAAGCGATTAGAGATGATGTTGTACCAAGACAAAATCAGAAAGAATAGGATATCATTTATCAGGAAACAGAAAGGCTATCTAGACTTAGTGAAAATTTACTACGACTTGCATCACTTGATTCTGAGCATCATCCTTATCATCCAGTTCTGTACAGGCTTGATGAACAACTAAGAAGATCTGTTCTAGCAACAGAGCCTCAATGGAACGAGAAAAACCTGCAAATTCATCTAAAGTTGGATAAACTAGAAGTTTATGCTGATCAAGATCTATTAGAACAAGTTTGGTTAAATCTAATTACCAATGCCATCAAATATACTCAACATAATGGAATCATCGACATCACGATGAACAAAAATGATAATGAGATGTCAGTTAGCATAAGAGATACGGGTAAAGGAATTCCTCCAAAAGCCATCCAAAACCTCTTTGATCGCTTTTATAAAGTTGATAAGGCTCGAAGTAGTTCGGTTGCAGGAAATGGGCTTGGGTTATCAATCGTTAAAAAGATTTTGTCGATTCATCAATATTCATTGAGGTTTCAAGTGAAGAAGGAAATGGCTCAGTCTTTAAGGTCGGTATTCCTAATCAGAAAGCAGCGAAAAAAGCTTAAGCAATATATAAAGAAGTGAGAAAGCTACGAGATTGTTCATAGAAAATATCAAATTAAGCTCTGATAGAAAGTATGATCGTCTTTCATACAAGTTCATACTCATTTCATAGTAGGCGTTTATAATTAGTGAAGAAATATGTAGAAGAGGTGAAGGGATTTGATGAACTATGACAACCCAAATAGAGCAATCGGTTATGTTGCATGGCTCCAATGCAACAAATCATGTTTCTCTACAAAAGAATTTAATAGAACAGATAATAGAAAAGTTAAAGAGCCAACGTGTAATGCTGAGTTATGTAAAAGAGATAAGAGGATGGGTACATAATTGAACGGTCATTGAATAAAAGAAGTCTATAGAGAAAATAATTTTCCAATAATATTCTTTTTGAAACATGGTTGAACTTGAATTATATGAATGGAGTTACTTTTCTAAGCTTTTTTATTTGTTCAATATTAGTTCATATTCAGTTCATGTAGGAGTGATAAAATATCAAATAGGAAATTAGCCTGTATGGTTAGCAAATTATTATAACTGGCAAGAAAATATGATTCTAGTAATATGTGGAGGGTAAGAAGATGGTCGCAAAAAAAAGTATTTGGCCTATATTCATCATGATGATAATGGTCTTAGTAGGTTGCAATTCTCAAAATACTGAAAATCAAGTGTCTGCTGATGAAGAGGAAGCACCTATTCATCCGGTTGAAATCAGTGAGGTCACATCAGGTGAATTAACAAGTGAATTAACTTTAACAGGGAATGTAATGGCAGGTTCGCACATGGCAGTTTTTCCGATGTTAACAGGTGAAGTAAAAGCTGTGCATATAAAGAATGGAGATACAGTGCAACGCGGAGATGCGCTTATAGAATTAGATGCTTCTGATATAGAGTTAAGCAACGCTCAAGCAAGTGCTGGGTTAGAGGCTGCCGAAGCGAGTTTAACAAGTGCGAAAAATATGAGAGAACAAAGCATGAAACAAGCTGAGCTACAATTAGAACAAGCAAAGGACATGTATGATATGGTGGCAAATGCCGAGGCTCCTGAGAACACGGCTCTAGAAGATGTACCAGAAGAGCTTCAAGGAGTATTTGCTAGTTTACTAGGTGGGAATATGCCAACAGAACAAGATAAAACTCAAGCAAAAACAGCTGTCAAGCAAGCAGAAATGGGGTTAGAGCAAGCGAAGTCAACTGATCAAATTAAGGCTGCAGAAGCTTCTGTTAAACAGGCAGAAATTTCAAAGCAAATGGCGGAACAACAAAAGAACCAAGCTGTTGTAACGGCTCCTATGTCGGGACAAGTGACGAGTCTTTCTGTGAGTGCTGGTGAAATGGTTTCACCTCAGGCTCCGCTGATGCAATTAGTTCAAATGGATACACCGATTGTTGAAGTACAAGTAAATGAATCAATGTTACCTAGTCTTGAGGAAGGTCAGAGTGTTGTGGTTCATATTCGTTCTTACAATCAAACGTATGAAGGAAGCATCAAATATATAAGTTTGATGCCAGCTGAGCAAGCACGTACTTACCCAGTTGAAATTGAACTTTCTAACACAGATTCAAACCTCAGAGTAGGGATGTTGGCAGAAGTGAAGGTTGATACTGCTGCATTCAATGAACAAGTATTAGTTCCTGTTGAAGCTGTAACAGAAGAAAATGGCGAACAGTTCGTCTACGTTACGACTGATGGAGAAAGTGTAGAGCGCCGTATAATTACGACTAACGGTGAAACAAGAGAGTGGTTTGGGGTTGAAAGTGGACTTAATGAAGGAGAATACGTTGTTGTCAAAGGAAGTCATCAGTTGTATGAAGAGGCTCTAATTACTATTCGTAATAATATTGATCCAACATCTAATCAACAGTCAGATATAAATGAAGGCGAGCACGAAGAGACAGAAGAAGATCAATTGGAAAATCAAGAAGACCAATCAGAAGACTCTGAAGAAAGCGACCAAGAATCTTCTGCTAAAGGAAATTAAAAACGGAGGTACATTAGTTGAAGTTGATAAATGAATCTGTCAAGCGACCGGTAGGTGTTGTCATCATTACACTTGTAATGATGATATTAGGAGGAGTTTCCTTAAATGGATTAAAGGTTGATTTAATGCCAGATATGGATTTGCCTGTTGCTGTTGTCATGACACCGTATAATGGTGCTGCCCCTCAAGAGGTGGAAAATTTGGTTACTCGCCCTCTTGAAGGAGCCGTAAGTGCTACTGAAGGGTTAGATACGATGCAATCGATCTCAGCCCAAAATCAATCGGTCATTATATTAATGTATGATTTTAATACCGATTTAGATGTCGTCATGTTAGACCTTAGAGATCGGATTGATATGGTTCGTCAGGCGCTCCCTGATGGTGTTGGATCACCTAGTGTTATGCGCTTTGATCCGAACCAAATGCCAATTATGCAAATAGGCATTTCAGCGGAAATGGATCTAACGAGACTAACTCACATTGCAGAGGATTCGATTATTCCTCAAATGGAACGGATTCCAGGTGTGGCTCAAGTCGAACTAACAGGTGGGCAAGTAAGAGAAATTATCGTTGAACCAGATCTGACTATGTTACAACGAAATGGTTTAACAATATCTCAATTATCTCAGATTATTGGTGGAGAAAGTATGAGTGCTTCTGCAGGAGAGGTTGAGCGTGGAGGTCAGGAAGTACCTTTACGAATTGTAGGAGATTTTCGTACAACCGCTGACATTGAGGATATAAATATACCTCTGCCAACTGGACAGTCGGTAAAGCTTTCTGATGTCGCAACAGTAAAAGATACGTTTAAAGATACAGCATCTTTAGCTTATGTTAATGGACAACCAACGTTAAGCATCGATATCGTTAAGCAAGGAGATGCGAATACAGTAGACGTTTCCGAAGCTGTTACAAATCAGTTAGATACAATTCAACAACAGTTATCTCAAGAGGTAACATTAACGAAAATAATGGACTCTGCAGAATTTATCAATGACTCGATCAAAAGTGTAGTTATAAATATGATTCTTGGTGGAGTGATGGCGGTTTTTGTCCTTCTTATCTTTTTAAGAAGTGTTAGAAGTACATTAATCATTGGATTAGCCATTCCTATTGCATTAATTTCTGCTTTTACATTGCTTTACTTCGCTGGGCAGACAATTAATATTATTACGTTAGGTGGATTGGCATTAGGAATTGGGTTGTTAGTAGATAGTTCCATTGTCATTCTAGAAAATATTTATAAATATCGGGAAAGAGGTTACAGTCGCGTTGAAGCAGCTAAAAAGGGAGCTGCAGAAATTTCCTCAGCTGTTGTAGCATCAACTTTAACTAGTTTAGTTGTCTTTCTTCCGATCGTGTTTACAGGTGGAATAGCGGCTGAACTGTTTATGCCGTTAGCATTAACAGTTGGTTTTACATTAATTGCTTCGTTAATTGTTGCTTTGACAATTGTTCCGATGCTTTCTGGCTTGTTATTGCCGAAAATTATTGTTGAAGAAGACCCCAAAGGGTTAGCGAAAATAAGTGCTAATATTGGAAAGGTATTTGATAAAGTTGATAATCTGTATCGTTCTGTTTTAAGATGGGTTATCAATCACAAAAAAACGATTGTATTTGGAACACTATTTTTGTTGATAGCTAGTTTAGGTGGCGTGAAATTCGTCGGTGTTGAACTAATTCCAGCGTTTGATCAAGGTGAAATTTCAGCTAGCTTTGAAATGCCTCCTGGTACCTCATTGGAGGAAACAAGAGAAACTCTCACGCAGCTTGAGGAGTATTTATTACATACAGGAGTAACAGAAGTTGTCTATACCTCTGTTGGTGGAGGAGGTATGATTGGACTGGGAAACGGAGGAGACTCCAATAGTGGAGAACTCTATATCCGTCTCGTTTCAGCGAGTGAGAGATCAGTAACGACCAACGAGGTCATTGAAGAATTTAGTGAATATGCAGAAACCATTCCTGATATGGACTTCACTGTTAGATCGTTTGAAAGTGATGGCATGGGTGGGAACCCAATTGAAATAGAAATAAGAGGAGAAGACTTTGACACTCTTAACTTACTTGCAGATGATATTCGCGATATTATTAGTGAGGTGCCAGACACAACAAACGTTACGCATTCAATGGGAGAAACAAGACCAGAGGTGCAAATTCATGTTGATCGTGATCTTGCTTCTCAATATGGGTTATCATACGGAGAAGTCATGCAGACAGTTATGAACAGTGTGACAGGCGTTGTTGCGACCAAAATGAGAACGGATGGACAGGAAATTGATGTTACTGTTATTTTGCCTGAAGAATCTCGAGATAACTTTAATCAAGTACAAAATCTTCCTTTATTAACACCTGCTGGCGATACAGTATTACTATCAGCCATTGCTGATTTTGTACAAGCAGATGGGCCGACTGTTATTAACCGTCAAGATCAAACACGAGGAGTATCAATTACAGGCGATATTATGGATAGAGATTTAGGAAGCGTCATGGCAGACATAGAAACAAAACTAGACCATTATATTTTCCCAGAGGGTTATGATTATCAAACTGGTGGAGATTATGAGATGATGATGGAAGCGTTTATAGACCTGTCTCTGGCGCTAGCGCTAGCTATCTTTCTTGTCTATGCTGTAATGGCTTTCCAATTTGAAAAAGTCATGTACCCTTTTATTGTTATGTTCAGTTTACCGGCTACGTTTATCGGTATAATACTAGGTTTTGTCTTAACAGGTAGACCGTTAAGTGCACCGGCCTTTATTGGGGTCATTATGCTGGCTGGGATCGTTGTTAATAATGCCATTGTCTTAGTTGATTACATTAACAAGCTAAGAGAACGTGGGCTAGCCAGAGAAGAAGCTATATTAGAGGCAGGACCAACAAGATTACGCCCAATTCTTATGACGATGCTGACGACCGTTTTAGCAATGGTACCGCTGGCGATCGGATTTGGTGAGGGAGCAGAACTACAAGCTCCAATGGCAACAGTTATTGTGTTTGGTTTATCTTTCTCAACATTTATCACATTAGTTCTTGTACCAGTAATGTATATTTATACTGATAACTTTACGAATTGGTGGAAAGGCTTATTTTCTCGTAGAAAGAAAAGAAGGAATGAAGTCGGTCAAGAGGAAAGTTAATTTATAAATTTAAAAGAGGAGATAGTCCAAATTTGGACTATCTCCTCTGCTTTATTATCTAGGCTAAAAATGCATGAAAATAAGTGAGGTTACGAATGATACAGTTTAATTCATTTACACTGTTACATACGCAAGAAATGTTGATTGAACTTGATGAACAAAACCTTATTGGAGTAGGAAAGGTTTGGTACAACGGAACATTAGTCGACGAAGAGGAAATGCCATTTACGAAAGACTATTTTAAACCTGTTAGCGAGTCATTGGATAATCGTCAAGGCGTTACGGAAGCGAGTCATAATTTGAGCTTTATGCTTAAAACAAAGAAATAGTCAAGTTTTTTTAGCGTCAAACCAACCTATTTTCTAAAAGTAGATAAAGATAATTGAAATTTATGCTAATCTAAGTCATTATTGTTTTATGCTCTAAATTATTTTCATAAAAACAAGATTATGGATAGTTTAGGTTAAAGAACTTATAAAAGGAAGGGCCTTTATGTCAGAAGAGAATATTACAAGATTGCAGTTAGATGGTAAGGAGCTTATCCTTATTGGAACCGCCCATGTTTCCAAGCAAAGTGCGGAGCAAGTGAAAGAAGTAATTGAAACAGAACGACCAGACTCTGTTTGTATAGAATTAGATGAGCAGAGATATCAGTCAATTAAGGCTGGTAATAGTTGGAAGGATATGGATATCTTTAAAGTAATAAAAGAAAAGAAAGCAACTCTTCTTTTAATGAACCTTATCATATCCTCTTTTCAAAGACGGTTAGCAAAGCAGTTTGGGATAAAACCTGGACAAGAAATGATTCAAGGAATTGAATCAGCCGAACAAACAGGTGCGACCATTGTCCTGGCAGATCGTAATATCCAAATAACGTTTGCCCGAATATGGCATAATGTAGGACTTTTCGGAAGGGCTAAGCTACTTTTAGAAATTATTTATAGTATTTTTAGTAACGATGATATCTCAGAAGAGGAACTGGAAAAATTAAAGACGCAAGATATGTTAAACAGCACACTTCGTGAATTTACTGTTGCTTTTCCAAAATTAAAGGTCCCTTTAATTGATGAACGAGATCAGTATTTGGCTCAGAAAATTAAAGAAGCCCCAGGGAAGAAAATCGTTGCCGTTTTAGGAGCAGCTCATGTACCTGGAATTAAAGAAGAAATTAAAAAAGATCATGATTTAAAAGCACTATCCAAACGTCCGGCCAAGTCGAAAGCTCCAATTATGATTGCATGGATAATCCCACTGCTTATCCTTGGTATAATTGGTTATACTTTTTATGCAAATCCTACGGTTGGTGTCGATCTAACGATGAGCTGGGTATTATGGAATGGCATCTTTGCAGCACTTGGCACTGCGATTGCTTTTGGACATCCTCTTACCGTTATAACGGCGTTTGTTGTTGCTCCTTTTACGTCATTATACCCATTACTAGCAGCTGGGTGGTTCGCGGGACTTTTAGAAGCATATATTCGAAAACCAAAAGTAAGAGATTTTGAAACGTTGTCAGAAGATGTTTTTACCGTAAAAGGGTTTTGGAGTAATAAAGTAACGCGTATTCTCTTGATCGTTGTCTTAGCAAATTTAGGTAGCACATTAGGGTCAATCATAGGTGGGGCAGATGTAATTCGTTTGTTCTTCCGTAACATACTAGGCGGGTAATCGCTAAATTAGTACTTGAGAATCGTACCGTGTTGGATGATATCTTCTTGAAAAGGTGCTCTCCTAACGCAGGAGGTCACTGAAAAAGTCTATCGAGGAAGCGGCAATGGCTCCGCACGTTGCGCGCCCGCTATGAGAAACCCACTCATAGCGGGCTTTAAAACAAGGCAACGGCTACGCTCAGTGCCCTCTAACACAGGAGGAGCATCTTTTTTGCTTTTAAACCTATTGGTGACTACAAGTTCTCAAACAGTACTTTCGTGCGAACCAAATCCTGAACGGAACCATCTTTAGCACTTCTCGTGTAGACCTGTAGTTCACCTTGTGTAGCTGAAGGAGGAGTATCAAAAGGAATTCTGTCTCTGAAACGGCTATACGACGGTGCCCCGGACTCCGCGGTTGTAAATGTTTCCTCCGTAACTATAACCTTGTTATCATCAATTAGTCGATAGAGTACATTGGCTTCAAAAGCCCTAGCAAAGCCTCCTATCACTTCGTTTTCTCGAACGACTGTCCCTGGAAAAGGCTGAGTAACAACAATATTTTCAGACATTGGAAAAGGGACAATTAGGTTAACTCCTTCAAAAATAAGATCTGGGGATATACTTAGTCGATTGACATTTGCTTGAAGCATTTCATCTTTAGATACACCAGTTCTTTCAGCAATTGACCAGAAGGAGTCACCAATATTAACATTATAAATAAAAACGGGGATTTGAATTTGTTGGGTAGGAACGATGAAATCAGGGTTATGGATCGTAGGATTGATTCCTACTAAAAGTGCTGGATAAGTTGAAAAATGATTTGATATAGATCCAATTGTATCTCGCGGTTGAATAACATAAAATGTTTGCGTTTCAGTTGAAAGAATTTTAGGGATGACTAGCACTTGACCTAAAAATAGACCATAAGGATCGGTGAACGGTGGATACAGAGAATTGGCAAGAGTAATAGCATTGACAGAGCTTTGATACTGAACTGAGAGGCTGTAAACTGTATCGTTAGGCTGAACCGTATGAATGATATGAGTTCCTCGCTGTATAGTCAAGTGAATCCCTCCATATTAGTCGTCATTTATATGTATGAAGGAAGAACGAGTAAATATGCTCAACGGGGGAACAGTTGTCTATTTAACAATGTAAGTAGATACTACCGTAAACAAAGTAGACAAAAAAGGACCCCTAAATTAGAGTCCTTTTTTGTATTGGGATTTTTTTTGAAAAAGAGGCGGACTATTGATTTCTCTTATAAAGTCGGAATATAGAGCTTTTTGTTAATAACTCAAAGTCCATATGTTCGGATTGATGGCTCCGACATTTATATTCTAGTCAGCCTCAAAGACAGCATGTTACAGGTATTAAAATAGTTAAATGGTTACACGAAGCATAACACAATATTTTTAAAATACCTAATTTAATTTGAAAAAAGCTTATGAAATGGACCTAGTAATGTATGGGAATGCAAGATAATAGTCGAGTTGTTGGAAATGTAAGGTATAATGAACATATTCAGATTTTGCATATGATACTGCTTTGAGAGAATCCTATAGATAAGTCGGATAATAAAGAAAAAACGAGGTAACTACATGAGTGAAAGAAATTTTGACGATTACCAATTAAGCGATGAAATTAGAAGAGCCCTTGCTTTGTTGAAATACGAAACCCCCACAGAAGTTCAAATGGAAGTAATACCAAGAGCCTTGGAAAACCAAGATGTTGTAGTGAAATCTCATACAGGAAGCGGCAAAACGGCATCCTTTGGTATCCCTATTTGTGAGATGATTGAATGGGAGGAAAAAAAGCCACAAGTTTTAATACTTACACCAACTCGGGAGCTTGCTGTTCAAGTTCGAGAGGATATAACGAATATTGGAAGGTTTAAACGAATCAAAGCTATGGCCGTTTATGGAAAAGAGCCATTTGCGAAACAAAAAGAAGAATTGAAACAAAAAACTCATGTGGTCGTTGGTACGCCAGGTCGTGTAATGGACCATATCGAAAGAGAAACCCTAGATTTAGAACAAGTAAAGTATCTTATTATAGATGAAGCGGATGAAATGTTGAATATGGGTTTTATCAACAAAGTAGAAGCAATCATAAAAGAAATTCCTGCAAACAAAGTAACGATGGTATTCACTGCTACATTGCCTAAAGATGTTGAGAACCTCTGTCATAAATATATGAAAGATCCTGTTAATATTGAGATTGCTGCGACTGAGGTAACAACTAATTCAATCGAACATAGTTTAATCGAAGTGAAAAAAGAAGATAATAAGATTCCGTTGCTTAAAGACGTCACGGTTGTTGAAAATCCAGATAGCTGTATCATCTTCTGTAAAACGAAAGAACACGTTAATACTGTGTTTGCCGAATTGGAAAACTCCAATTATTCTTGTGAAAGACTCCATGGAGGATTAGAACAAGAAGATCGGTTTGCCGTTATGGATGGTTTTAAATTGGGGAACTTCCGTTATCTTGTGGCAACCGATGTCGCTTCGAGAGGAATAGATATTGATAATGTGACTCTTATCATAAACTATGACGTTCCAATGGAAAAAGAGGGCTATGTTCACCGAACTGGAAGAACAGGCCGTGCTGGTAATAAAGGTAAAGCGATTACGTTTGCGACACCTCATGACGCGAAATTTCTTAAAGCCATTGAAAGATACATCGGCTTTGACATACCTGTAAAGGAAGCTCCTAGACATTACGAAGTTGTTAAAGGAAAAGCTGCTTTTGAAGAGAAAATTAATGGCCGCCGCGTCGTTAGAAATAATAAAACGGAAAGAATAAACAAAGATATCACGAAACTCCATTTCACCGGCGGAAAAAAGAAGAAAATTCGAGCTGTAGATTTTGTTGGAACGATTACGAACATTCCTGGAGTAACAGCAGATGATATTGGAATTATAACGATCCAAGATACGTTATCATATGTTGATATTCTTAATGGAAAAGGTTCGTTAGTCTTACAAGCGATGGAACAAACAACAATCAAAGGAAAGAAACTGAAAGTTAGCAAGGCGATTAAGTAACCAATTCTTTAAAAGACCGATTATGCCATAATCGGTCTTTTTTATTTAAGTATGACAGGTTATAGGTTCGGTCATTTCAGCGACTGCTCTCTTGTTTTAGTTTTTACAAATAGGGAATGTAATAGTGTAATCGTTTATATATGTCCTGAGGTGAGGTTTATGGAGAAAGAACATGAAACAACTAGGCAAGGAAAAAAACAAGTGAAGAAAAAAAAGAAAAATCTTCTCTTGAAAATCTTTATCATATTAATATTATGTTTACTTGTTGCTGGGATAGTAAGCAGCATTCAATTATATGGTTTGGTTCAAGGTGCACCTGAAATTGATGATGATAGCTTTAATTTTTCGTACTCATCAACACTGTATGACGAGAATGATGAACCATTGGCTACCTTAAGTAATGGAGAACGTCGTCAATCGATCAAAGTTGAGGATATACCTCAACATGTTAAAGATGCGTTCATTGCAATTGAAGATGGCCGCTTTTATGAACATTCAGGTCTTGATCTAAAAAGGATTGGTGGAGCGGTTTTATCCAATATAACAAATGGTTTTGGTTCAGAAGGGGGAAGTACGATAACTCAGCAAGTAGTCAAAAACTCGCTATTGACTTCGGAGAAATCAATTAAGAGAAAAATTCAAGAAGCCTATCTTGCTCTTGAATTAGAAAGAGAATATACCAAAGATGAAATTCTCGAACTTTATTTAAATATAATCTATTTTGGTAATGGTGCTTATGGGATTGAGGTCGCGGCAGATACATATTTTGGAAAAAACGCGGATGAATTAACAATTGAAGAAGCTGCTTTGTTAGCTGGTCTTCCTCAACGTCCTTCAAGCTATGATCCCTTTCAAGCTCCGGAGCAGGCAGCGGAACGTCGCAATACGGTGTTGTTTGTTATGAACGAAGATGAATTTGTAACGGATGAAGAGTATAAGGAGGCAAAAAATGTCTCAGTTGAAGAGATGGTACAAGAGAAAAGAAGCCAGGGAGACATTTCAGATGCCTTTATGGATCAAATATATAAAGAACTTGAAAGCATTGAAGAAATCGATGCTTCAATGATCTACAACGGGGGACTTGAGATTTATACGACCTATGATAAAGAGGCACAAGAGCATGTTGATGAAGTGTTAAATTCAGATGAATTTGTCATGTACCCAGATGAACGTTTTCAAGCAGGAGTAGCACTTATTGATAATCGAACAGGTGAAATCAAAGCGATTGGAGGAGGCCGTAATCAGGAGCCAGGAAAGAGTCGTGCAAACTATGCAATGAATATCCAACGCTCACCAGGTTCCACGGTTAAACCTATACTAGATTATGGACCGGCCATTGAATATTTAAATTGGTCAACATATCAGCAAATTGAAGATGAAGAGATAACCTATACAGGGTCGGATCAAGTAATACATAATTATAACGGGAATTATCACGGTATTGTATCCATGCGTGAAGCATTAACACAATCTTGGAATATACCTGCAGTAAAAACGTTTAAAGAAGTTGGACAGGATCGCGCGAGTGAGTTTGCCGCAAATGTAGGAATAATGATAGAAGGATCTCTTTATGAATCCTATGCGCTTGGAGCCTTTAAAGAAGGAATTTCTCCGTTAGAACTTGCAGGTGCGTATGCAGCATTTGGAAATGAAGGAACATATAATGAACCTCATGCGATTAGAAAAGTTGTATTTCCAGATGGAAAAGAAATTATTCTGCAGCCTGAATCGATTGAAGCAATGAATGATTCTACGGCATACATGGTAACAGATATGTTACAAACGGTTGTAGAAGAAGGAACGGGTACACTTGCTAATATTGAAGGTGTAGCAGTAGCTGGGAAAACAGGTACGACAAACTTTAATGAGGAAACAAAGCAAAAATATAATATATCAGAAGGTGTACCGGATGTATGGTTTGCTGGTTACACATCCAATTATACGGCCGCTGTGTGGACAGGGTACCGACAAGTGAATGAAGAGAATTATATAAAAACGAGAGAAGACAGACAAATTGCTCAACAGATATTTAGAGAAGTGATGGTCAAAATGGTAGATGAGGAAACTCATGATTTCAAAAAGCCAGATACTGTAGAAGAAATCACCATTGATACAAAAACAGGCAAAAGAGCAACGGGAAGTTCTCACGACGATGGTATCGTGACGGAATTATTTGTTTCTGGAACATCGATTAAAGATGCATATAGCCTTGTTGAAGAAGAATGGAAGAAGAAGCAATTGAAGTCTGAAGATGATAATGAGAAATCAAATTCAAATCGCGGTGAAAGACGAGAAGAAGAAAACTCTATAGAAAAGGAAGCCGAAGTAAACGAAAAGGATACTGAAGAGAAGAAAGAAGAAGCAAATGAAAAACCTCGAGAGGAGACAAAAGAACCGGAATCAGAGCATACTGAAGGCGATGAAGAAGTGGAAGAAGTGGAAGAAGTAGAAGAACCAGATTCAAATGAAGACAAAAAAGAACCTGATTCAGAATCGGAAGAAAAAAATAAAAAAGAAGAGGAGAAAAAACAGGAAAAAGAAGATACAAATACAAGGGAAGAAGATGACACAGACGAAGAGGAATCTGATCCTGATGAAGGTTAGATTTAGTTACTATTTTATAGTAGAAGAGGTGCGTTAAAAAAATAAGCGCACCTCTTTTGGGATAGAGTAATGAAAGTCCTCATACTTATAATAATGTCCCTATATTAAATCCAATCAAAAAACAAATAATCGAACCAAAAATACTTAGCAAAACGTATGTACTTAGCTTTTTCCACTTTTTATTGTTATAAAGTTGTGTTGCTTCAACACTAAAAGTTGAAAATGTTGTGAATGCCCCAAAGAAGCCTATCCCAATTGACAAATAAACTGGATTTTCATAAGCCCCTAAAGGAATCAATCCAAAATAAAGGCCAAAGAAAGCACCTAAACCTATTGAACCAAGCAAGTTTACAATTAACATAGCAATTGGGAAGGGAGGAGTAGGATACCGTTTCATGATTCCTAAACCTAATAAATAACGTGAAATCGCACCAATAGAGCCGCCAATTGCGAGTAAGAAAAGATTCACCCTGGATTCACCTCTGTTTGTCTTTGCTTCATTTTCTTGGCTAAAAATCTTCCAATTAGATAACCGATGAATGCTAGTGAAATACCACCTAGCATAGATCCCAAAACGTATATGGCCGATTCAAAAGGTGTGTATGTAAGAAATAAAAAGGTTGAATCCGCTGCAAGTGTGGACATTGTCGTAAATCCACCACATAACCCTACCCCTAACCCAGTTTTTACCCACTCCTTTGGAACAAAAACAAGAAACCATGCTGTCAGAAACCCTAAAAGAAAACTTCCAAACAGATTTTCAATGATGGTACCAAACGGATATCCTGTTTCTAATGTTAGGAGATTTAACCAATAACGACTGATTGTACCGATGGCAGCACCAATGCCAATGGCGATTAAATTCTTCCATTTCGAACTCAAAAGCATTCCTCACTTTCATTGATTAAACGACAACCATATCATAACTGTATCATCTCTAATAGTGTAATTGACGATTAATGTAAGAGACAACAGTGACATTCTTAATAAAATGAGTCTTTCTAGTACTTTTTTAAACAAATAAGTTGCTGAGAGTACCCCTACTTCAAATTTTTTAAGGGAATTAAGTGATGGGAGCATTCATATTACAACTGAACCAAAATAATGTAGACGAGCTAGAAGTGAAATTCGACAGTGGTCCAAAGCTGAAAAAATGATAAAAAGCCCTCACTCCATCATGTGGGGGCTTAACACATGGTTAGACATATCAATCGCGAGATGTTGTTCACTATTTAGAACCATGTATTTTTAATATTATGCAGTAAATGTAATTATTATTCACGTAAAAACCGCTTAGTAAAGATCAATCAATAATAAGTGAAAAATTGTGACGATCAATCGCTGATATTCCTTTTAACTCTTCAGATAGTCCTCTTTCTTTAATCTCATCTTTTAAAATTGAAATAAATTCTATATCTAAGTTTAGTTTAATGGCTTCGTAATAGGATTCTAATAAAGACTCATCATCTAACAGGTCTAACATATGCTTACCTCCTTTTATCTATCTTCATTTACTATATATTTATCTTTATCTTAAACTGGCATGGTAGTATATGTAATTATTTTAACTATTTAAGTCATATTAATAAACCGAATTAGTAAAAAAAAAATTATTAATTTTTCGACAAAATATACAGTAAGCACCTAAAAAGTCGAAATATTCACCAAAATTGTTGACTAATTGTTATAAGTGCTATTATTAAAGAAAAAAACAGTTTTTCTAATGACATATGATAAACTAGCAAAGTATTTTGAAGAAAAATTAAAACGAGACTTAAAAGACGAAGAAATTGAATTTAATATATGGATGATTAAAAACCTTAAACAAAAAGGCTCAGCTTAACACGCACAAGACTTTGCAGATGGAACTTAGGAATCTAACCGTTCCACACTCTTTAAACAATCAATTGCATTATACTCAAAATCATCGCCAAACCTCAATTTAATCCGGTTAGCTAGAATATCAACTTTGTCAACTACACCAACAAGTTCATTGTAAAATCCATTATTCCAATAGGAACACTCACATCCCATTAGGGGTAGAGGGAGTTTATTACATCTTTTCACTATTATCAGCATTATCAATTTCCTCTTACAAATCGTCAATTTTCACATTCAAGAAACAGAAAAGACAATTTAACGTCATAATAAAAACCTCCTGCATTTTAATTGCAAAAGGTCGAATTTAGTTTGTATGTATGTATCAGCTTGTCCCATCTGTCATATCAAATAGTTCAAGGCGGTTTCATTAAAACCGACAATTAAGTTTTTTAAGATGATGTCAGCTGAGAAAGCATTCTATTATTTAGCAAAACATGTACTAAATGTAATGCAGTATAAAGATTTAGCTTTGGCAGATGTAGATGTACCAATCGTAATTATCGCTCCCGATGAAATTTATCTTGATGACAATGAATTGGCACTGTTACAAGAAGCCTCAAATGACAATGTTCTATCACACTTTGAACACTTATTTGATTTGAATTTTTCATCTCAAGAAAACGTTGAGAGATTTCTAGGGGGTATCGAGACTAACGAACAACTGATAGGTGCCCTGAAGAGACCAGAACGTTTATTGTTTGATAGTGATTGGAAAGAAGAACCTTTAACGGTGCAGTTAGAGAAGTGGAAGACTGAACAGCTAGGCCCACTTGCTTCTGATTTAAAAAAACGTTCACTTGGCAACATGCTAAAAATGCAAGTGACAGGCAGAATGATGCAAATGAATGAGGTGGCTATAAGATCTCTTCAATTCATTTTGAAAAAGTTTGATCAAAATTACCAAATATGTTGTTCCATTATAGGGCCATTTTCTGGAATAAGGCCTTATTGTACACTAATAGACGATCAGTTGAAGAAGGGATTGCATAATTACTTGTAGAAATAATTATTTTGAAGAAGAGTAAGTCTGTGAAAGTGGTGACATAAATGAAAGAAGTTCCACAAAGCTTAGCAAGATTGATAAATGGATACTCATGGAAACAAATTACAATTGGTCATTCAGATGCTAAGACTTTCTTGTTGAAAGGCCCTGTTTATAATCAATACCTTAAAATACAGCCCAATACTTCCATTGAAAACCTGAATCATGAGAAAGAAAAATTAGAGTGGTTACAGGGGAAGTTGTCTGTACCAGAGGTTCTTTATTATGACAAGGATGAAACAAACGAATACTTATTGATAACAGAAATAAAAGGTATTAACGCTTCGGATAAATCATATGAAGCAAGATTATCTTTCTTAATGGAACTATTGGCATCAGGGCTAAAAACAGTACATAGTTTAAATATCGAAAATTGCCCTTTTAATCAAAAATTGGATATTAAAATTAAAGAGGCAAGAAAAAGGGTTGAAAATGGACTAGTTGATGAAGGAAATTTTGATGAGGTAAGAAAAGGCTTTAAACCAAAGGAACTCTTTGATGAACTCATTTCAAAAAAATCAATAATTGAAGATTTGGTCTTTACTCATGGTGACTATTGCTTACCAAATATTATTATAGATGAGGGGAAAGTAAGTGGTTTTATTGATTGGGGGAGAGCAGGAGTTTCCGACAGATATCAAGATTTAGCTTTGGCAATTAGAAGTATTTCCTATAATTTTGGCAGAGAGCATATTCCTATTTTCCTTAAGGAGTATGGTGTTAAAGAATTAGACGAATCAAAAATCTTTTACTATCAACTCATGGATGAGTTTTTTTAATATATAGGGAGTCATGTTGAAAAAGGTATTTTGGCAATAAAAAGAAAATTAATAGAGAATAGATATATAGAATTTAATGGAGGATTTAGCATTGAAGTGGACAAAAGATGATTTTATCATATGTGATGATATATTATTAATAGATTTAGATACTGTTTAACATATGTTGTCGAAAACATACTGGGCTTCAGATAGAACAAAAGAAACAGTTGAAAAAAGTATTAAAAATTCTATTTCTTTTGTATGTATCACAAGGATAAACAAATTGGTTTTGCAAGGGGTTGTTACTGACAAAGCTGTATTTTTATGGCTTTTAGATGTTGTAATAGATGAAAATTATAGAAGGAATGGATTAGGTCAATGGTTTGGGATGATCTAACTTCTTTGGAATGGCAAGCTGCTTTTGAGCTTTTACATCAAGTTAAAGCATTATTTGATAAAGAATATCCAGCTAGATGGTTACAATGAAGTGGGTATGATTATAAAGGAAGGAAGTGCAAAACGATGGATTTCGAAATGGTTATGCAGGAACTGGAAGCGCTCGGCAAGGAACGAATTAAAAAGACTTACATAAGCAATGGTGCACACGAGCCGCTTTTTGGGGTGTCTACAGGCGCAATGAAGCCCCTCGCAAAGAAAATCAAGAAAAATCAGCCTTTAGCCGATCAGCTTTACGCCACCGGGAACTACGATGCCATGTATTTTGCCGGCATCATTGCCGACCCAATAACAATGACTGAGGCAGATTTTGAGCGTTGGATGGATGCGGCGTATTTTTATATGCTGTCAGATTTTCTGGTTGCAGTAACTTTGGCAGAAACCGAATTTGCGCAAGTTGTTGCCGATAAATGGATCTCAAGCGGTGAAGAACTTAGAATGTCGGCAGGTTGGAGCTGTTACTGCTGGCTTTTGGGTAATCGCCCGGACGCTGAATTTAGCGCCAGCAAGATTGCCAGTATGCTTGATCAGGTGGAAAATACGATTCACGATTCTCCTGATCGAACGAAATCCGCTATGAATAATTTTATTTACACAGTCGGGATTTCATATTTGCCGCTCCATGATAAGGCGGTTGAAACCGCTAACACTGTAGGGCCAGTCGAAATCAGGCGGGGCAAGAAAAAAAGCAGTATCCTGCTTGCTTCCGAAAATATTCAAAAGGATATAGATAGAGGGCGGCTTGGTTTCAAACGCAAAAATGTAAGGTGTTAGCATAGAGTGCTCAATACATCATTCGAAGGTTGCTGACAAGCAAGGACAGGTGGCTATTCAACGATCGGGCGCTTTTCTGTAACAAGGGAAAGTGTCTTATTTATGTATCGGGCCATATTCTTGAATAAGAGAAGGAATTATTAGAGAATAAATCGAAGCTTTATGTTATTCAATTAAAATTAACGGGGAGTAGTTGTACAAGGTCATAAGCTATTAAATTGAGGTGTTATCAATGATATTAGTGAGTTCTTGTTTAGCGGGGTTAGAGGTAAGATATAATGGTTCGCATAGTTTAGATCATAAGATCAGTAAATTAATAGAAGAGAATAAAGCAATACCTGTATGCCCAGAATTGCTTGGTGGTTTTTTAACCCCCAGAGAACCTGCTGAAATAATAGGTGGTAACGGGGAAGATGTATTGGATGGGAAAGCTAAAGTAGTCGAGAAATCAGGTAGAGACGTTACGGAACAATACATAAAAGGAGCTTACACAACTTTAAAAAAAGCTAAAGATTTTAATGCAACAGTAGTTGTTCTTAAGGAGTATAGTCCATCCTGTGGAAGTTCAATGATTTATAATGGTGAATTTATAGGGGAGAAAATTGCTGGGAATGGAGTTACAACTGCTTTATTAAAAAGAAACGGTTTACGAGTAATTTCAGAAGAAAAGCTTGCCGATAATTTCGATGAATAATATAATTTATCTTCAATGGGCGCTTTAGTTGCATATAGTAATAATTATAATAAGGCTTATTTTATAATATCATATTCAAGAGCAAACCTTACTTGGTTTGCTCTTGTTTTAGATCGATATAATGTTACAGCCAAAACTTCTTTCGCTTCTTGAATTTTCTTCACTATTATCCGTTTAGAATGATACATCGCAATGGTTCAAAAAAGTAAGAAAACCGATGGTCATTAATATTTTTCTTCCCAAAAGTGAAATTCACCCTTGACAAATTTATAACAGCTGGATTAGAATGAAACCAAACGACAGTCAGTACTGACAGTATATTTGGAAGGGGGGAGAATATGAGCAGCAGTAATAATTTAAGTAACGATGATAAGCTGCTGTTAGCAGCGATCGATCTAATAGCGGAGAAAGGCTACAATGGTGTATCTACCCAGGAAATCGCTGCTGCTGCAGGTTTGAGTGAAAAGACGCTGTTTCGTCGCTTCGGAAGCAAGCAAAATCTTCTTGAAATAGCATTTGACCGTTTTCATTATGCCGAAGAGATGCAATACCTTTTTAACGAGAAGCTTGCGTGGGAATTACAAACAGACTTACTCCTGATCAGCCGAACATATCATGAAATTATGAACCACAACCGAAAAATGATTATGATCAGCATCAAGGAGGAAGGTAATTTGCCCGGGTTTCGAGAAAGAACACAAAAGCACCCGCGACAGTTTCTGGGAATTTTGACAAATTATTTTACGGCTATGTATGAAAAAGGAAAACTGATTCGAACAGACCCAGAGCTACAGGCGTTGTCGTTTATGATGCTGAATTTCGGCGCTTTTATGAACAACCTGGATTCCAATGATAACTTTCCAACCGTGTGCCTAGAGGCATTTATAATGGAGAGTGTGCAAACATTCACTAGGGCTTTAACTCCCTAGTTTTTTCACCAACAATATGACAGTCAGCGCAGACAGTCATTTATCTTTTTTTAAATAGTACTTAAATGAAGGGCGGTTATAGAGAATGGAAAAGGAAGTATCTCAACAGACTGGAGAGAAATTAATGCGCATTGTGATGTTTACACTTGTCCTTTCAGCGATGAGCGTATTGATGTTCAACTTCGTACTTCCCGAAATTAGTAAAGCGTTTGATCTCACCACTGCTCAGGTAAGCTGGGTCACTTCATCTTATGCTTTGATTTACGGGATAGGAACAGTCATTTACGGGAAGTTGGCAGACCGATACAAGCTCAAAAATTTGCTGACGTTTGGATTGTTATTTTTTGCTGTCGGTTCACTAGTCGGCCTCGCCTCCCAAACTTTCTGGATGGTGCTTGTCGGAAGGTGT
Source organism: Halalkalibacter lacteus (assembly GCF_036663595.1). Taxonomy (NCBI): domain Bacteria; kingdom Bacillati; phylum Bacillota; class Bacilli; order Caryophanales; family Bacillaceae; genus Halalkalibacter; species Halalkalibacter lacteus. The sequence continues at coordinate 8,537 of NZ_JAWRVL010000024.1, read as the reverse complement.
TTGCAGGCAGTAGGAGCTGCTGCTATCCCAGCAACAGCTATGCTTATCCCATTGCGCTACTTTCCTCCTGAGAAGAGAGGTCTAGCTATGGGTACGGCGTTTGTAGGTTTGGCTCTTGGTAGTGCTCTCGGTCCGGTTATTTCTGCATTAATTGTAAGTGTTGCTCATTGGCGCTGGTTATTCTGTATCCCTCTACTCACCTTAATTACGTTGCCCTTTTATCGTAAAAATTTGGGGGATGAACAAGGGGATCCCGGAAAACTTGACTGGGTTGGTGGTGGTTTTCTGGCCACTACTGTGACCTTGTTACTACTAGGCGTTACGAGTGGAACGTGGTGGTTTGCTATTGGCGGATTGCTTGCTTTAGCGCTGTTCATAGCACGAATTCGTTCTGTTTCTGAACCGTTTGTTCAACCTGGGCTCTTTACAAATAAGAGCTATACTCTCAGTATAACGATAGCTTTTCTAATAAGCGGAATTGGTTTTTCCCTTTATTTTCTAAGTCCACTGCTTTTGGCTGATGTACATCAACTGCCACCTAGCTGGATCAGTTTTGCGATGGTACCTGCTGCAGTAGCCTCGGCCATTCTAGGTAGAAAAGGCGGTCAACTGGCAGACTTGAAAGGGAATTCGTATCTCTTTTTTGTTGCATCTGGATCCTTATTGACCTGTTTTGTCTTACTTTCAACCTTCATCGGAATTTCTCCAGTATTCATTGCTATCTTTTTGATTTTTGGTAATGTGGGGCAATCCTTTATGATGATTGCTATGTCCAATTCAGTCTCTATGGCCTTACCGAAGGAACAGGCTGGAGTGGGAATGGGATTATTATCGATGCTGAATTTTATTTCAGGGGGAATGGCTTCTGGGGTTTACGGTAAGATGGTGGATCTTGGCTCCGATGTTTATTGGAACGCGGCAAATATCTATCCAAACGGCATCATTTACAGCAATATATTTCTCGTTCTTGCTGGTTTACATGTAGTCATTCTGTTGTTTTATTATTTCCAGTTTGGAAGAGCAAAGAGAAAAAGCGTTCAGTTGGAGGGTTGAAGTTAATTTATCTAGTTTTACTATCATTTTATTTGGAGGAGATTTAAATGACAACAACTTTATTTGTAAAAGCGAATAATCGTCAAGGATCTGTTACTGGGAAATTGTATGATGCATTTTTGGAAAGCTATAGAGCTTCACATCCCAATGATTCGGTGATTGAACTCGATTTATATAAAGAAACATTACCTTATTTAGGTGATGTAATGATTAGTGGGAATTTCAAATCATCTCAGGGAATGGAACTCACAACGGAAGAGAAGGCGGCACATGATATTGTCACTAAGTACCTAGAACAGTTTATCGCAACTGATAAAGTGGTCATTGCTTTTCCACTTTGGAACTTAACTGTTCCTGCCGTTCTACATTCCTATCTGGATTATATGCATCACCCACGTAAAACATTTAAGTATACAGCTAAAGGATTAGTCGGTCTATTACCAGATAAGAAAGTGGCTTTATTAAACGCAAGAGGTGGGGTATATGCTGAGAGAGATTCTTCTGAAATGACCGTAAGCTTTGTTAAGAATCATTTGAACGTTTTTGGTATAACAGACATCACAACTGTTGTCATTGAAGGGCATAATCAATTTCCTGATCAAAGTGAAGCTATTATTGAGGAAGGACTTCAGAAAGCAGCACAAGCTGCAAAAACATTTTGACATTTGTTTTATTTCAATAGGCCATATCAATACCAAATCAATTGTTTATAAAGCATTTTTAATAAGAAAGGTGAGGGGAATGATACTCGAATCGTTAAGACAGGAACTTCTTAGCATGGACGGTGTAAGCGAGCATACACCTCGGTTTGGGGGAGTGGAATTTCGTTATAAAAATAAAGAATTAGACATGTGCATGGCGAAAAGCTTGCACTTTCCTTTTCCTAAATCCGTTAGAGATGAACTCATTCAAGCAAGACTGGCGGAACCACATCATATTCTTCCCAATTCGGACTGGGTAAGTTTTTGGATTACTTGAAATCGATCAAAACACATCGCTAGCTCCAATATTATCTGAAACTGTCTTATACTGTGACTTTTGGAGTTAATTTGCGTTTATTTTAAGTGCTATTTTGCACATCCAACATTAAAAACCCAGTTACCTTCACATGAGAAGATTAGCTGGGTTTCTTAATTATTTACATCCAATCATTTATAGAACTATTCGGATCCGCCTAGTAAAAAGCGAATGCTTATTTTTCAGCAATCGCGCCCGATTACGGAAGATCAAAGACTGTCGAAGCCAGCTTGCACTTATAAAACCAAGCACCATTTAGTTTAAGAAATCACTTTCACAAGTCCCAGTTCCAATACCTAAGATTGAAAGAATGGATATTAGGGTTATTAGCAATCCCAGAAGAATTGCCACTCCTTCAAAAGAGAAAAGTGAAATCAGCTTTAAAAATTTGGGTTCATCTTTTGAATTAAAATAATAGAAAAATCCGCCAATTAACAGAAAAAACAGTCCAATACCTAAACCAATTAGGTCACACATTAAAAGCCTCCCATCAAAAAAAGAAAATACTACGCTCACCGTTACTATTTAATCGATAGCTTATCCAGTAATGATTTAAAAGACTTTTGAGCATTTGAATTATTTATCATTCTTTTAGTTAGAAACCGACTTTGTAAAAACTTCCTCACTCTCCTGTTCCCCCAAAATAAACGATGATACTTTTCATCACTATATAACTCATTGAACCATTTATATTTTCTTAACTCTTCAATATGTTTGTCTATCTTCTTTGTGTCTAAGGAATTATCTTGTCCGATACTTCCAAGTAGTCCAGCAATAATTTCAAAAATCATAAAAAAGTCTCCTTTTAGAGAAATAAGCATTAGTAACTTACCCCAAATAGTTGACACAAATGTACTAATCTTCTTCCGCTATATGCTTCTATAGATTAATTACATTTCTTCACAATCCCAGACTTATATTAACATAAATACCCAGTATTGTTTGGAAGTCTTATTCCATTAAAGGCCCGTTTGTTGAATAGCATGACTGGCGTTTTTTAAATAACTTTATTGTTACTTAACAAAATTAAGGTTGTTCATTTGGAACTCTCTTCACCCCGTCCGTTTAAGTACACTTTTACAGACAAAAGAGGAAGAGCAGTGCTTATTCAGCATCGCTCTTCCCCTCTCTTACTTTGCGGTTATAATAGACCCTACTTGTAATAAGCTGCCATATGTTATTTTACATTGTCTATGAGGAAAAATATCCTTTTGAACTTAAGGCATTTTAAGATTCTATAAATAACTCTCGTCACTATACAAAACAGCAGCCCCCTCAATACGCCATCAAAATTATACAGATTTATAGAAGTGCTGCCTTTTATTCAAATAAGGCATTAATAACCTGCTTAAAGGTATCATATGAATGAATTTCCTTATTTGGTTCATAGATATTGGATATGACAATGATTTCATCTACTTGGTACGTCTGTTGGAATTCGATTACTTCCCGACGGATAGTTTCTGGATCGCCCATGATTGTATATCCTAGGCGATGATGAAGAATTTCTAATTCAACTTGTGATAACGATTCAAGAAAGTCTTTAGTAGGTGGGATAAGCTGACTTAAATTATTTGTATAAATATCGATATACACTTGCAAATGACTTGAAGAAATCAACGCTGCCTCTTCCATTGAATCCGCTGCAATCACATTAATGGCAGCGATCACATAAGGCTCTTGTAAACAAGCAGACGGCTGGAAATTTTCTCGATAAATAGCGAGTGCTTCTTCCATCACATCCGGTGAAAATTGAGCACCAAATGCATAAGGCAACCCTAGATTGGCAGCGATTTTAGCTGAATCCGTTGAAGAACCTAAAATTAGAACCGGCACATTCGTAAGCGCGTTCTTCATTGAACGTGCTTTTTCTATATTTAATGGATTAAGTGATTGAGTAATATTACAAAATTTGAAATAATTTTAATTAAGCTAAAGGGCCATATAATTGAACAAAATCTTTAAAGAAAATTGAATATTTATTTTGAATATAGATGAGATTGTGAAGGAATGTACTTAAAGTAACGGGCAGCATTCCTGTAATGGTTAAAAATGAAGTTTGAACAAAAAAATAACCTCTTGGTATGATATGAGTGTCCGAAGCTGGCCAGCAAAGGGACAAATCATATAAACCAGGAGGCCTTCAATATGAATTATAACCAAAATAATAAAATTGCTCAAATTACTTCTCAAACACTAATTATAGGTGTTGATATTGCGAAATTCAAGCACGTAGCTCGTGCGCAGGACTTCAGAGGTTTGGAGTTTGGTAAACCTCTATACTTTGAAAATGCGAGAGACAGTTTCGATAGATTTGTTGAATGGATTAAAGAGATTCGGGATCAACAAAACATGGATAAAGTAATCATTGGTGTTGAACCTACGGGACACTACTGGCTTAATTTAGCCCATTATCTTAAGAAAACTGATCTCAAGTTAGTGGTGGTCAATCCAGCGCATGTTAAGAAGACAAAGGAATTAGATGATAATTCCCCTACAAAGAATGATGTGAAAGATGCAAAGGTCATTGCTCAATTAGTGAAAGACGGGAGATACGCTGAACCTAATATTCCAGAAGGAATATATGCCGATCTTAGAATTGCAAGAAAGATACGTGATCAACTATCTGTCGATCTACAAGCAGTACAAGGGCAAATCCATAATTGGGTTGATCGATATTTCCCTGAATTCTTAACAGTTTTCAAGAATTGGGAAGGGCTGTCAGCTCTGCAAATATTAAAACTGAATCTACTACCGCATGAGTTAGTTCCCTGATCAAGAGTTATTAGCTCATATTAGAAAAGCAGCGAAACGTGCAGTGGGTATAGGTAGAATAAAAGAATTAAAGAAGGCGGCCAGTATTTCCATTGGAATCCGTGAGGGTTCAAATTTGGCCAAGTTAGAGTTAAGCACATTGTTAGATAAGTATGAACTCATTACAAAAAAGTTTGAACAATTAGAGGTTAAAAGGGACGAGCTATTAGAACAAATACCAGGTGTACACCAAATGCTAGCGATTACTGGTGTTGGAAAAGATACAATTGCTGGATTCTTCGCAGAGATAGGAGATTTACGGTACTACTCACATCCAAGGCAAATTATTAAACTTGCAGGATTAAGCTTGATGGAACACACATCAGGCAAACATAAGGGACAAACCAGAATAACCAAAAGAGGCAGGAAAAACCTAAGAGCCCTTTTGTTTAGAGTTGTCATGCCCCTTGTAGCTAAGAATTCTGCTTTCAAAGCTTTACATGAATACTATACAAAACGTCCTGACAACCCTTTAAAAAAGATGCAGTCACTGATTGCTTTATGTAATAAGTTGATACGAGTGTTATTTGCAATAGGTAAGAAGCAGTTTGTGTTTAGTGAAGAAAGAATGTTGAAGGATATTCCTCATATGGCTGAATTGCCAAAGGTAGCTTAGAATTCTAGATACGTATAGATCAAGGTTTTATAGTAATTAATCTCAATGATTAATAGACATTTGAAGCACGGATTAGTCAGTAACACAACTAAAATACGGACATAGATCCTGTCGGGCAGCATAACTGACATCTACCTCATGGAAAGGTTGGACGAAGGAATTTTGGAGCATAGACTCTGCGAGATATGGGAGGGTTGACCTCCATGAGAAATGTAGACATCCACCAGTGCAACCATACTTTAGCTAAATATCCACCTTTTGGATAGAGGTGGTTTGGGTACCTACAGTCTTTTTTGCTTCTCTAATCCAAAATATACCTGATACACAACTTTATTCCATGTTATCAATGTTTATTAAAAATGGATGACTATGAAATCATGAGAAAACACGAGAAATCGAGAGATTTACCTTTCTATATAGAGGGAGAATAGTTGAGGATGATACATTTAAAATCATAAAGAATAAACGAGTTGGAGAGAGACTCTCCAACTCGTTTTATAAACTTAAACCTATATTAACGGAAACTAACAACTTTGTTTAAATCAAATTGGTGAAAAGGATAGACTTCACTTTGTTTATTTTATTTTTAATTAATTGCCCATACCATATTAGTAGTTGTTATAGTTGTTATCATAATCATATGGGGAGAAGTAATCTATTGGGCGACAACGGAAAACCCATCTACATTCACGAACCCAGCGACATCGTGGAGGTCGAGGGGGATAGTAAGGCTGTCCATAGGGCTGTCCATAAGGTTGTTGTCTATTAAAAGCATCGATGTAATTAGATTGTTGTAGGTCGTTAGGATTCATTTCAGGTTGGTATTGATAATTCAATGAAATCTCTCCTTTTCTGTGTATTCAAGAATAACATATGTGGAGTAGGCAAATCGTGTATAGACGGATGTCACACCTAAATCAATAAAAGTAAACGAACTTACTAAAGGGAGAAAGGAAAAAACTTTCTATGTGACAGATTTTCTTATTAAAGTAACGGGTGCGCGCGACAAGTTCTGTTATAAGCGTTATTCAGCGTGAAAGACAGGAAGTTTATTAGATTTAAACTTCAACTTTACAACGGAGGATAGGAATGATGGAACCATGTTTTCAGAAACTATCCCATCAATACTCCTGCATGCGTCTTGACTGACAGGTCATGGGGTGTGAAGCACAGGTAGATTCGGCAGAAAGAAGGCTAGAGCCACTTCAATGGAGAAGGTATGCCAACCGATATGCCGCATGGCTGAAAAACTAGATAGGGTGAGAATGTTCCGCAGAAAGGAACTGACGAACTTCTGAAAGTACGGGTCTAAAGTTAGAACATAGGGAAAACCTATGTGCCATCCAACGATGGGGTGAGTGGTGTTTAGTAAAAATGCACCCTCTGAAAGACACTATACCGAACAACGGCGGTATCCAGCTCACAGGCTTACAGGAAGCACCTACGTCTAGAATGTATAGCTACGTTGTAAGGTACTTGGAAAGCAAGGAACGTTGAATCAAGGGCTGTCACCCAAAACGTTTGCTATAAGGCACAAGCTAAAAAGCATTCATCCTTGTGAGGGTAGGGGTATGACCGTAGAATCTTCTGTAATGGGAGTGGAGGAACAGCCCCAAGTCTAGTGAAATGGAATGATTATTTTCCAAGCGTTCATCGCGCCGATCGGGTAGGAACGTGGGGATTTCCACAGTGCGAGCTTTTAGCAGGAAGACTTAAGACACCTTCTTGTCTAAGGGTAACGAGGAACTTATAGTCTAGTACAGATCGCTAGATGGAGCGCGGAATGACGGGAAACTGTCACGTTCCGTGTGGAGCAGGGGAAAAGCTGGAGATCACTTCAAACGCTTACCTATTGCTAACGATTGCTCAAAAAGTGTAGTCACTTCTTCTTGTAACGTGCAGGTTAAGTTTAAGAATTTTCCTGTTGTGACACCCTAAAAAGAAGGATTTATAATTTATAAAGGTGTGATGTAACGGTGGTAGATAAAATCAAGATAATATTAACACTAATTTCTATTGCTTTAATTTCCTCATTTTTTTATGCCATATTCCAGGTATTGTTAACTCAAATAATAAATTTGAGTACAGATATTTGGTTCGCTTTTTATATTTTCCCACATCTATTTGCAGGTACATTCCCATATTTCATTTTAGCTTGGGTTCCATTAAGCTTGTTAATCGAGAAGCTAATTCAATATTACAATATTCACGGGTACTTATTTAAACTCATCATCTACTGTTTTGTAGGGTTTATTTCATTTTTCATATATGGAATAGTTCTGAATTTAGGAAATATCTTTTTTCTTTCCATTTTAACATTTAGTCTTATTTTCGGGATTACTACTGCATTTGTTTTTTATAACACAATGATTTTATATAAGGCTACATTGAATAAAGAATTAAAACCTAATACCAAAAGGCTAATTACTTTATTTGTTCTAGTTTTAGCTGTTTTCAGCTTAAATTTAACAATTACAGGTGATTATAGTAACCATAGTTTTGAGGAATTTTACAATATCGAGGAAGTTCTAGAAAATTCCCCTTTAGGTCTTAAATTACCTTCTAATTTACCTGATGGAGTTTATTTTAATAACGCACAAATATATCAAGACCGCAATGAAATAATAATCACTATTAGTTATTCAGGTAATAAGAAAGAATTTGACTGGGATACACCTTTGATTTTGACAGTTACGGATAAAAACATGAAAAAGGAACTGTTAGAACGCCATGACAAACTAAAAGAGATTTCGATAAACGACAATAAAGGTTATATAGGACGTTCAGCAATTATTGGTGATTATGAATATATGGACGTGACGCTAATGTGGAATGAAAATGAGATTTATTACTCACTAAGTACCAATGTTTATGAAAATTCAATTTTGGATGAGGATGACCTTTTGAAAATAGCTAAATCTTTTAAGTGAAATGAGATTGTGAAGAAATGTACTTAAACAAAACCAGCTAATAGTTTGTCAACATTTTTCAATAAAAAGATTAATAATCTCATGATATACTGAATTTACACATGCTA